>NZ_JBIWEU010000011.1:0-239166 GCF_044762675.1 Peribacillus sp. NPDC096448
ATGGTGTAAACCATTGGTTTACATAAAGAAAATCATAGGTAGTACAGTAGTAATCTATTTCAAATACATTATCCCTTGTTGAGCTAACCTGCCCCATTAGTTTAAGTTGAAACCATCACAATCTCTCAAATTTACTTTTGCTATGCATTATCTTATTACTTTTTTATTATTTTTCGAGTCCCCCTTGAAAATGAGAGGTTTTTAAAAATATAATGTGTCCGAATTAAATAAGTTAATTCTAATTAATTACTTTTAAACTAATAAATAAAAAATTAAAGGAGAAATAAAGTATGCCTAAAAACATCGAAGATTATCATTTTGAGACAATAACCTTTTTATTTTTAGAGTAACCCCTTGAAAACGATTGGTTTTTAAAAATATAATGTGTCCGAATTAAATAAGTTAATTCTAATTAATCACTATTAAACTAATAAAATAAAATTATGAGGAGAAATAAAGTATGCCTAAAAACATCGAAGATTATCCAATGATCCTAACAGCCGTACATTTATCTGAAATTTTAATGGTATCTAAGCCAACCGCTTATGAGTTAATGGAACAAAAATCATTTCCACTTATTAAATTAGGTCGCAGCAAACGCGTGCTCCGTGATGAATTTTTTAACTGGCTGACGCAGCAACAAGTGTGCAGCTTATAAAACCGGAAATGCATAGTGGTCATATCAATGAACTACTTACTTCCCTTACATAATTACTATCAAACATTTACGGAGGTTAGCATAATGAGAGGTAGCTCAAAAAAGAGAGGAAACTCTTGGACATATAGTAGATTTTGAGAATAATTCGCTAGCTAACAGGTGAATGTAGGCAAAAAAAATAAAGCAGATTCACACGCCAAAAAGATGCACAAGCAGCATTTTTCAAGCTGCTCATTTAAAACTTGAGGAAAAGAGCGGCTTATAGAACCGAAAGTAAGTGGTCAAACTGATACTAGACCACTTGCTTTCCATTTTTCTAACACGAACTACAATAGGATATGGGGGCAAGCACTATGAAAGGCACTGTTAAAAAAAGGGGTAAAACTTGGTCATATATTGTAGACATAGGAAGAGACCCGATTACAGGTAAACGAAGACAAAAAACTAAGAGTGGATTTCCTCGTGAAAAAGATGCAGATGCTGCTCTTCGAAAGATTCTGACTGCACTGGATGAAGATCGATATGCCGAACCGAGCAAAGAGTCATTTTCTTCCTATATGGAATTTTGGTTTACGTCACATTATCAAAAAAGGATTAAAGAAACAACAGCCTCAAGCAGAAAGTATTTGATGGATAAGCACTTAATTAGGGAAAATCCCTTTGCCATCAAGCCCCTTTCAAAAATTACGACCGAAGATATTGATGCTTTTTATAACCTCAAATTAGACGAGGAGTATAGTACGAGTACCATTAGAAAGTTACATCAGTTGTTAAATCAGGCATTCGGTCAAGCGGTAAAGTGGAAAAAGATTAGTTCCAATCCGGTGATAAATGCCGATCCACCCTCGGTTAAAAAAGAAGAAATGAAGATATGGTCTTTTGATGAGATTGATTCGTTCCTTAATCAATGCAAGGGAGAACGACATTATCTAACGTTCTTACTCGCCATTTATACGGGAATGAGGAAAGGTGAACTCCTTGGGCTAAAATGGAGCGATATTGACTTTGGAAAAAAATCTATCCGGATACAACGTTCCCTTTCTCACATCCCTAATAAAGGATATCTCTTATCAACACCGAAAACGAAAAAATCAAAACGGCAAGTCCCGATTCCTGATTTCCTTGTCAGGGAATTAAAGGCTCATAAAGAACGTCAAGAAACACTGAGGAAAAGGCTTGGGGAACATTATCAAGACCAAGACTTAGTCATTTGTACAGAGATCGGCACCTTACAAGATCCACGGAACGTGTTACGCGTGATGAAGCGTATCAGTAAAGCGGCTAACGTGACATCCATTCGGTTTCACGATATCAGGCACACACACGCCTCCATCTTGATCTCTGAAGGGGTAGATATCGTCAGAGTAGCGGCTCGTTTAGGACATTCGGATCCTACAATCACGTTAAAGAATTACGCCCATTTGATTCCAAACCAAGATGATGAAGTAGCGGATATTTTCCACAATGCTATTCAGAAGTCACGTTAGCAAAATGTGAGCAAATCACTATCATTGATCTAAACGCATCCAGTAAGACAAAATAAAAAAGGCCCAAATCCCTGTGATATCAAGGATTTGAGCCTTTGGCAGTTGATGACCTGTGAGGGATTCGAACCCACGACCCCTTCCCTGTCAAGGAAGTGCTCTCCCACTGAGCTAACAAGTCGTATGTAAATCAAGCTCTTTAGAGCTTGGTTTTAAACCTTACTTAGTTGCTGACTTCTTTTCTGAACAAGATTTATTATATATTGGTATTCAAAATAAAACAAGTAGTTTTGCTAAAAAAGTTTTTTCCTTAAAGCGATCTTTGAAGTTAATCCCTGAAAGCTTCAAGCTTGTAAGAATCAGTTCACTATTCAAACTATTTATCTTAATGAATTTCCTATATCCGTTATCTCCAGATCTTCGTAGTAAAGTAACACGAGCCAATTTGATAAAGTATCTTTTCTTTATAGTCGGATACTGTTTTTGTCTTCATTTTAGTCATTCTACTGAAAGCTGACGCTGAGTAAGGTTTGTTTTTGAGAAGTTGTTCAAGAGAGTTTACTCTTTTTTCCCCGATAACCGTTCATAGAAAAAAAGAAGCCAGCAGGATCTGACCCCAAAAATCTCTCAGAATAGAATCCGACTAACATTTTTCAAGGCTCAACTTTCATTAACCAATATGATGTCCAGGTGCTCCATCTAAGGCTTAAGCAAAAAAGATCTTTACATTGGAGAAGGGAATCTAGCAGCCTGAAAGTTGGTTAAAGGTGCTTCTGCTAAAATTTCTCCGTTTGCATCTGCGCTAAATAATACTTGTACCCGATCTCCTGCTTGTAACTTAAGGATTGCAGTAACCGATAGTCCAATAGGTCTTGATTTCTCCAAGAAGTCATTAACAATATCTAAATCATCTCCATTTACGTTAATTGAAATGGATGCGACACTTCCTTCTTTTGAAGGATGCTTTTTTTTGTCTTTTGAAGAATGGCTTTTTTTGCAATAATCGCATTTGCAACTATTTTTTCTGCAATAATCACATTTACAATTGTCTTTTTTGTTTTTTGAGGAATCATCGCTTTTACTTTTTGACGGACGAAACGAGACTTTTGCTGTAATCTCATAAATTCCATCCTTAGTTGGAATAAATGTTGATATATGTGGATTATATTCATCTGCTAAATCAAACTGTTCTGTTTGGTATAAAACTTTTACAGAGGGAGTTTCCTCTGCTTTGTAAAGTTGTGGTGTGTTCTTATTAGCCCTGAACGCAGATGCTCTTACTAGATCATGTTTCTTATGGCACAAATGACAGTCATCGGTTTTCTTTTGCTCACAAATACATTCACTGTGTTTTTCATGACAACAATGACAATCATCCGGTTTCTTATGATGACAAATACAGTCATTATGTTTCTTATGGCACAAATGACAGTCACCGGTTTTCTTTTGCTCACAAATACATTCACTGTGTTTTTTATGACAACAATGACAATCATCCGGTTTCTTTTGATGACAAATACAGTCATTGTGTTTCTTATGGCAGCAATGACAATCATTCGGTTTCTTTTGCTTACAAATACATTCACTGTGTTTTTTATGACAACAATGACAATCATCCGGTTTCTTTTGGTGACAAATACAGTCATTGTGCTTCTTATGACAGCAATGACAATCATCCGGTTTCTTTTGGTGACAAATACAGTCATTGTGCTTCTTATGACAGCAATGACAATCATCCGGTTTCTTTTGCACACATTTCTTATTAAGATATGTGGTGTCTATAAAGGAATTACAATGTGAAATGGAATAATGATTTTTAATTATAATCACCTTTTTCTTTTTTTATTTTCGGGTTATTTTATTCATTAAAAGAAAAGATGTTTGTACATATGTTACAAATTTGAAAATAAATCTAACTCAAACAGCGAAAATCTACTGGTTTATAAACCATTTTAAGAAGGTTGGTCGTTAACAAAAAAAAAGAAGGGATTTTTGTGGATGATAATCGGGGAAACAGATTCTTTATTCTTAATCTGAAAAGAGGTGGGGTATAAATGGCACTTCAGTTTGGATTGATGAAGAACCTAGCTACTGTACTACTAAGAGGAAACTCCCGCAGAAAATGGGATGAATACAGTTGAGGATCACCCTTAGAGATATTCACCGTCAAGGAAGTGTTCTCCAACTGAACTAACTTTTCGTATGTAATGACTAACTAGTAATGTACTTAAAGTACATAATTTGTTATTTGTTTTTTTGAGCGAACCAACGTTCCCCCCTTTTCACTTGCATACAAAACGTATGTTCGCATATAATGATAGCAAGCAAGTCAGCAAAGGAGTGACAGAGAATGAAATATATGCTTCGTAAACATATGGAAGATAATGCTCCATTGGAGATAATTTATCTCTCCGAACAAGGTAAAATTACGCAACGGAAAATCCAGGTGATTGAAATTTATCCAGGGCATATTCACGCATTCTGTTTTCTAAGGCAGACGAAAAGGACATTTAAAGTAGCCAACATCCTTTCTGCCCGCCTCATTAAGGCCAGGTTTTACAGGTCTGGATGAAGATTGCTCATCAAGGTTCAACCTATTAACTCTTCTTCTTCCTGGATGTCCTTTTCCTGTTCAGTTAACGATTCTTCTTCATCTCTCAAACGATGGGCTAACCTCGAGGCGGCACTCGCGGCAATGCTTGCAACGATATCATCCAGGAAGGTATGCACGATTCCCTCTTGCTTCTTATCAAGTTCGTGTATGACGCCTATTTTATTTTTATCCAAATGGCCAAAGGTCGTTACAGCAATGCTTCCATAACCGAGTACTGCACCAAAGGCAATCGTTTCATCCACTCCGAAAAGCCCTTCATCAGATTCAACAATCGATTGCAGGGGTTCTGATAGCTTTTTTTGCTCTGCCAGTTTATCCAGCTCCACACCGACTAAAATGGCATGTTGAATTTCCCTTTTCAACAAGACACGCTCAACGCTGTGGATGCATTCCTCCAGCTTAAGATCAGCTTTGTACGGGAACTGCAATTCATAAACGATTTTTGCAATTGCCTCCACACTGACACCACGCTCCAATAATGTTCGTTTAGCCGCCTTTGTCACTTCCCTGCTGTGTACGTGTACATCTGCCATTTTATTCGCCACCTTTTTTTGTATTATTTTTCTATATCCTTGTATTATAGCACCTTATAATTTAAATTTTTAGAAAATATAACGAAAATTTTATATTCCAAATTCTTGTCGCGGGAAAAAGTTGCGAGGCTATGCTAAAATAATCAAGTAAGTTGTTTTTCATTATTAATTATCATTGAGGTGCGGGAGAATGAGTTTACGCAAAGGCACAATTAAAGAGTACATGTTTAAAAGCGAAGCTTTAGCAGAAGAATTGGAACTGCTTGTTTACTTGCCTGCTAATTATTCGCCATTGTATAAATATTCGCTTGTGATTGCTCAGGATGGCCGTGATTATTTTCAAATGGGACGAATCGGCCGGGTGGCAGATGAACTGTTAGGGAACGATGAGATCGAAAATATCATCATTGTCGGCATACCTTATAAAGACCGCTTTGACCGCAGGCGCAAATATCATCCGGACGGGGAACAGCACATTGCATACATACGTTTTCTTGCCCATGAACTTGTCCCGTTTTTAGATGATGAATTCCCAACCTATCAAATGGGACATGGTCGAACTTTGATCGGTGACTCTCTTGGCGGTACAGTTTCTTTATTGGCCGCTTTGCAGTATCCGCATACATTCGGGAAATGCATCATGCAGTCCCCACTTGCCAATGAAGCAGTAATGGATGCTGTACGTAATTTTGAGGATCCGCATCTCCTCGAACTTTACCATGTGATCGGGACTGGTGAAACAGATGTTCCGACGACGGATGGCAATAAGGCAAACTTCATAGAACCAAATAGGGAATTGCATAAATTAATAAACCAAAAAGGATTTCCTTGCTTCTATGAAGAATTTGAAGGTAAGCATACCTGGAAATACTGGCAGGCAGATTTGAAACGAGCACTGTTGGAAATGTTCTAATTCACTCGAAATCATTTCTTTGGGATGGTTTCAAGAAAAAACATGTCCAACTATAATACACAATAAAAAATATCAGGAGGTTTTATTTATGAAATATGGTGTTGCAATTTTCCCTTCAAAAAAACTTCAAGATTTAGCTAACTCCTATCGCAAACGGTATGATACGAAATATGCTTTCATACCACCGCATCTAACGCTTAAACCAACGTTCGAAGCGACGGATATGGAAATTTCAACAATCGCGGAACAATTAAAAGGCATCGCTCAAAAGTGCAGGCCTTTTACGCTGAGCGTAACGAAAACGAAGTCTTTCCAACCAGTAAGCAATACTATTTATTTCAAAGTAGAATTATCCGAAGGACTCCAAGAGCTGCATGATGCACTTAACAATGAGGATTTCATAAAAAGTGAAAGTGAACATGCATTTGTCCCGCATATTACGATCGCTCAAGATTTATCCGATAATGAGCATTCTGATGTTTTAGGCCAATTAAGCATGCTTGACATCAGCCATGAAGAAGAGGTGAAACGAGTTCACTTGCTGTATCAACTTGAAGACGGGGCATGGACCGTTTATGAAACATTTAGATTAGGAGCTGAATGATTTCGTGTTTGTAAAAATTGCAGAGAACAGCCAAGAGCTTGAAAATGCATATATGATTCGAAAAAAAGTGTTCGTCCAAGAACAAAACGTCCCTCTTGAAGAAGAGATCGATGAACATGAAAAAGAATCTACACATTTCGTTTTATATGATGAGCAGCATCAGCCAATCGGTGCCGGCCGCTTCAGGGTCATTGACAACATCGGTAAAGTACAGCGCATTTGTGTACTATCATCGGGCCGTAAGAATGGTGCCGGGGCCATGATCATGAATGCTATTGAGGAATACGCAATCCAGCAGGAAGTGCCTCAATTGAAGCTTGATTCCCAAGTGCACGCTATCCCTTTTTATTCAAAATTAGGGTATGAGATCGTTTCCGACGAATTCATGGATGCTGGCATTCCTCATAAAACGATGAAGAAAACCATTTTATGATATGAAAAAGCTGTCCTTTCAGTCTTCTGATTGGACAGCTTTTTTTGTTCGTTCATGGATTTAAATTATCGTTTTATGAAAAAAACCATTTCCGTTCAATGGCAATCTCCTCAAAAATACATAGTCTATATATAGAAAGCAAGAAGGAGGGAAAATTTTATGGGTAACAATGATTTTAACCTGGAGGAGTCTCAAAAAAGACTGATGGAACTGCTGGTTTCGAGGACTATGAGAAAACATGGTTTCAAAAAGGAAAAGGTCGATCTAACTGAAAAAGAGAGAAACAACCTTAAAGAAACCGTGCGTTATTTACAAGAGCAATCACTAAAAATCATAAACCAAGAAAAGAACATCACGGAACATGATGTTAATCCAGTTACAAATTCCATTCACAACAAATTCACGGATTCCAAAGATAAATGATGCACCATATCACCTAATCACCCTACTTGCTGGCGAGAAATAAGTAAACCGAGTCATAGCAGCACTTACATTTCATTCCTAAAGCTCCAGCTTCTTTATTGTTCATCCCCCACACACTAATACTTTCTCTAAGTATTTAAAAAATAGACGAATGAACTGATTTATTCGTCCAACCCGATTAACCAGCAAAGCATATTTTAATAGGGAATAAAACCTAAGGAGGAAAAAACAACATGAACCAAAATGTATATCGTAGCAACTGTAACACACATGATGACTCTGAAAGGTCATGGTCGGCTCTAGATTCAGCTTCCAGACATCCCCTTTCAGGATTCTGTAACGACGATGACACAAAGATTGACCAAGATGCGAAACAGGATAATAATCAAGTTCAGCTTTCTGAAGAACTTATTTACATTAAAGATTCTTGTAATGTAAATATCACTTCAACGGATGTTAAAGCGGCCCTATCACTACAAGCTGCTCTACAAGCTGCAATTGCGGTCATCGTAAGCATTTCCATTGCAGATGCTGATAATGCTGAAAAGATCACTCAAGAATTAATCCAATCTTCTAATGTTAAACAAATCACGCGCCAAAAAACAATTGTTGAAAACAGCCGTGATATCGACATTACAACAACTGATGCACAAATCGCTCTAAACATCCAACTTTTATTGCAACTATTGTTAGCTCTAATCGTGGAAATAGACATTCTTTAAGAAATCAACACAAAAAGGACACTTCACGTGTCCTCTTTTGTCTTTCTGGAGGAACTAGACAATTTCGTTGATGAATCTGCCTTTTCCCGTCATTCCAGCCGTTAAATCTTCACTGGCGCTCATGCCCATTTTATATTGATATGTGCCTGCTCCATATGCACATACCCGATCATTATCTTGAATTTGATGTAATCCTTCAACGCTTTCCCTTTCCCTTTCCAACACCTGATCAAAACGGATGGGTTGAATGGGTGTCGTTCCTTTAACAATTCTTACTTTCCCTGCAGCTTCGACAGTCCGGTTGGCATATTGAATATAATCAAATTGTGTGACAGGTGCTATATATCCCATACTAACCCTCCTTATATTGAAATAGTTATATTGTCATTTAATTACCCTGCCGGAACAATATTTAAACATGATTTCCGCATTCTTTTTTCCTGATCTTCTGGTATGATGAGTATTGCCGATATTTTTAATAGATTAGAGGTATCCATTTATATGAATCAAGCAAAATCTGGCAATGAAATCGTACATTTACATACCGTTTCAGCTGGTGAGCTGCAGACACTTTTTGAAAAAGGAAAACGTGATCAGCTTTCTTGTATCATTTGTCATAAACCAGTGAAATTATTTATTGGAATCCATGAAACGCCTTATTTTTATCATAGTGATCCATCGCAGGTACCCTGTGACATGCCAATTTCAGAACCAATAAATGAGGAAAACCCATTAGAATACATGGAACAGAATGGATTTAGGATTCCTACATCACGAACCATTACGGAAACGAAAACCATTACCGAACCTTTCCTTAAAAGCCGGCCCATAACCGGCAATCCGAAATATTCAGATAAACCATCTTGCCTTGCACAATCAGAGGAACCATACTTTCAAGAATTAGCCTCATCAGGGGTTGTTCTCGATGCAGAGCAACTAAAGGCGGTAACGACGATCGATGGACCCATCCTAGTCCTTTCAGGAGCAGGCAGCGGGAAAACCCGCGTATTGACGGTACGCACAGCCTACATGCTTACAGTGAAAAAGATTGATCCTAAAAGTATCATGCTTGTAACATTTACGGCGAAATCCGCAAAGGAAATGCAGCAGCGTCTGCTCGGTTATCCCTATATGACTCCTTCCCTTGTTTCTCAAATCGTTAGCGGGACCTTTCATAGCATCTTTTATAAAATCCTGATTTTCCATGAACCAGCCAAATGGCAGCGTGATTTCCTATTGAAGTGGGAGTGGGAAAAAGAAAAGGTATTGAAACAGGCTGGCAGGGAATTGGAACTTGATGAGAAGGAATTTGCATATGATCAAGCCCTTCAACAAATTGGGCTTTGGAAAAACTCATTGGCCTTTCCAGAAGATATCCAACCTAAGGACGATTGGGAGAAATCGTGTTTATTTTTATATAAGAAATATGAAGAATATAAACAGCAAACAGGGAAGTATGATTTTGATGATATGCTTGTAGGCTGTTATGTATTTTTAAAAAACCACCCGGATTTTTTAAAGAAATATCAGCAAAGGTTTAACTATTTTTTGGTAGATGAGTTTCAGGATATTAATAAAGTTCAATATGAATTGATAAAACTCCTCTCTGCTGAATCAAAAAATGTATGTGCAGTTGGAGATGATGATCAATCGATCTATTCATTCCGTGGAAGCGATCCGAAGTATATTTTGAATTTCAATCATGATTTCCCTCGCTCCCAAGTTGTGAAGCTGACGGAGAATTACCGCTCTTCCCATGAAATTGTCGCTACAGCGAACCGCTTGATCAAGCGCAACCAGAACCGGATGGAGAAAAAGATGAGGGCACAGCATGATTCAGGAAATCCCCCTGTTTTATTTTATCCTTATGATGAGGAATTGGAAGCAACGATGATCGTATCCGATATCCAGGAGAAAATATCCAAGGGAGCAAACCCTGGGGACTTTGCAGTATTGTACAGGACACACACGATGTCCAGGGCCATTTTTGAACGGCTAGCCGCTTCCAATCTGCCATTCGTCATTGAAAAGGATGCGGATTCGTTTTATCAGCGCAAGGTCATTCGCGGCATGCTTGCCTTTATGCGCTTGAGTTTGTTCCCGCATGACAGCAAGGCAGCATCCGATGTCCTTTCCTCCTTATTCTTAAAGCAAAGTATATTACAGGAGTTAAAAGCAATGACAATATTGCAGGATTGTGATTTCATCGATGCATTTGCTTTCGTTAAGACTGGACATGCTTTTCAAGAACGAAAATTAAAAACGATTCCGGGACAGATCCGATCTTTAAAAATCATGTCGCCACTCGTAGCGTTAGAAATCATCGAGAAAGATTTGGGATACCAGGAATATGTAAAAAAACGCGGTAATGATGCGAACCTGGAAAAAGGGTCCGATGACATCCGTGACTTAAAGGTGGCGGCAAATCGTTTCCCGACCGTCGCCGCTTTCCTTGAACATGTCGATCATATGACCGCGATGGTGCAAGAGATTAAACAGCTATCGAAACACTTTAAGGATGCCATACAGCTTACCACCATACATCGTTCCAAAGGGCTTGAATATCAAACCGTATATGTCCTTGCTGCTGTCGATGGCAGCATTCCTCATGATTTCGCACTTGAATCTTACCGCAAAGGGGAACTATCCCCTCTTGAAGAGGAAAGACGATTGCTCTATGTGGCGGCAACCAGGGCTAAAAAGGACCTTTACCTTTCCATCCTGCAAACTAGACGCGGACGGACCGCCCATCCATCACGCTTCCTGAAGCTTTGACCAAAAGCTGGTGCTATAAAGCTATGACTGTTTTAAATTAAAAAACCGCAGGCAAGCTCGCTTTTTTTTCGAGTTTGGCTGCAGTCTGAAGGCCTGCATGGATAGCAGGCCTTTTTTCACTTTTTATTTATCATATTGGATATCGTCCCGAAATCGAGTTTATTCCCTTCCGCTACGATGGAATGAACGATTTTATCTTCCGTTTCCTTATTGACCGGTTTATTCGCTATTTTTGAAACGCGCTTAATGACGTTTCTAACCGTTGTTTCATCTTTGAAGTTGGCTCCTTGCAGCGAGTTTGCCAATTCTAATACATCTTTCATATTTACGCCGGTTTTACCTTCTATGTTTTTAAAAAAGTTATTATCCATACTTAAGCCCCTCCCTTTTCTGTACCTATCCTATGGCATTATCAGAAAAAAGTGCTAGGCCCAACAAAAAAAATAAAAGGAATAGGCTTCTTCTGCCTATTCCTTTTATGCCTTAGCAGAAAGAAGCCCCTACAATGATCAATAGGATAAACAATACAACGATTATCGCGAAAGTAGATCCGCCGCCGTATCCTCCGCCGTATCCATAACCGCTGCCGCCACAACAACCGTAGCCACCAAAACCAAACATACAATATCACCTCGCTCTCGCTAAAGCTTACTGATAACATATGTAGGTCTGGACAAATATGTATAGGCCATGTCCTATTCGAAGGCTGCCTATTTCGCTTCTTTTACCCTTTTGGCCTGAAAACCAAAGCTCCGATGAATCCAAAGACGATTGCTGCAGAGATACCGGAACTCGTAATCTCAAACATACCTGTCAGTACGCCAACGAGACCATGTTTTTCCGATTCCATCATCGCCCCGGTCACCAGCGAATTCCCAAACGAAACGATCGGTATGGTTGCTCCAGCACCGGCAAAGTCAACAAGCGGTTCATATAAATCAAATCCGGCAAGAACAGCTCCTATTACAACGAACAAGCTTAACGTATGTGCTGGCGTCAGCTTAGCAACATCGAAAAGAAGCTGGCCGACTACACATATCAAGCCACCGATGACAAATGCCCAAAAAAACATTGCTAACATCGAAATCCCTCCTTTTTCATGAATTCATCCCATACTCAATGGCCACCGCATGGGCAATGCACGGAATCGTATCTTTTTGCTGGACGGAAAGCGGCGACAATAATGCTCCTGTTGCGACAAGCAGGATTTTTTTATATTTACCGGAAATCATTTCATTTAATATATGACCGTATAAAACGACTGCCGAACATCCCGCACCGCTCCCGCCAGCCAAAACAGGCTGGTCCTTTTTAAAAATCATCAATCCGCAATCCTTGAATTTTTCCTGATTGATATCACAGCCCTTTTGCTTTAATAAGTCAAGAGCTGTCTCCCTCCCTATTTGACCTAAATCGCCAGTAATGATGAAATCGTAATCATCCGGGGTCAAACCAGTATCTTTAAAATGGGAAAGAATCGTATCGGCGGCCGCCGGGGCCATCGCTCCCCCCATATTGAAAGGATCTTTCAGCCCCATGTCAATGACCTTTCCAATAGTGGCCGAGACAATATGGGGAAATTCCCCTTGCTTGCTTCCATTAGGAGCAACCAGCGCCACCCCCGCTCCTGTTATCGTCCATTGAGCCGTAGGTGGTTTTTGCCCTCCATATTCAGTTGGATAGCGAAATTGTTTTTCAACAGCTGCATTGTGGCTCGATGCACCTGTCAACACATAGTTAGCCCCGCCATAATTAGTGATGAAGGCAGCTAGAGCAAGCCCTTCCATCGATGTGGAACAGGCTCCAAACAAGCCGAAATATGGAATTCCATTGGTTCTGGCTGCAAAGCTTGTCGGTGTAACCTGATTGATTAAATCACCCGCCAAGAAAAATTGTACCTGCTCCTTGTCAATCTTCCCTTTCTCCAATGCAAGCTCTACCGCTTTCTCCATCAAATGTCGATGAGCCTTCTCATATGAATCCTGCTCCATCCACAAATCGTCGTATAGAATATCGAAATCACCCGCGATTTCTCCATTAGCTTCAAATGGCCCTCCTGTTACCCCTGTTTCCAAGATGACCGGTTTATTGGTGAACATCCATGTTTGTTTTCCCTTTAACACCGCTTAGCCCCCAATCATTAGGTAAATCGTTTTTATCAACGCCACGACAAAGGCTGAAAATACTCCAAATAAAATAACGGATCCGGCCAATTTAAACATATTGGATCCAACTCCAAGGACAAAACCTTCCGTCCGATGTTCGATTGCTGCAGAAATGACTGCGTTACCGAACCCCGTAACAGGGACGGCACTCCCTGCCCCCCCAAACTGGCCAATGCGGTCGTAAAACCCGAACCCGGTCATCAAAAGGGCCAGAAACACCATGGTTGCCGTTGTCGGACTTCCGGCTGTCTGCTCCGTAAAGTTGAAAAAATAAATATAGAAGTAGGAAATGGCTTGTCCGACTGCGCAGAATATGCCACCTACCAAAAAGGCTTTCAAACAATTCTTCACTAATGGTCTTTTAATTTCATGCTTCCCTTGAAGCTCTTGATACGCATCCTGTATTGGGGTCGTTTTATCCTTGCCGCTCATGTGTTGAACCTCTCTTCTAAATTAATTCTTTTTGAAGTTCTTCAATTTCCTTGAACTTCTTCCTTGCCTTTTTCTCAGGTACATCTTTTTCCTTGAGTAACTCGTTCAATCTTACAGATTCCAAAAAGATTTTATAATCGCTTGAAACAATAAAATCATTATCGGGAAACCTTTCTTCCAGATGTTCAGTCACAGTCTTTTCAATTTTCTTCATGTGAAAACGTTGTAAGTGCTTAACTTTATAAGCGACGATAATCTTTTTCCCGTTCTTCACGACGATCACGTCATAGATGGTGTCTTCATTAGCAACTGTTTCCTTGACCTTTGAGATCAGTCCCTTTTCATCCTTCTCATCCATTCCATTAATGATATCCATCGGTTCAGGATTCGTACGTTTAATCATTGCTAAATTCTCCGTTTTTCCATCATTCTGATTGCTGCATGCAGTAAGCACACACAAAACAACTATAAAAACCAGCCAGCTTCCTTTAAAATATCTTCCTTGTCTGAACATAGAATCACATCCTAATTTATCGTTCTATTGTTATTTTCTTGTTTAACTGTTTTTTTATGAATGGTAGGATTAGGAAATAAAAAAACCCTTCCAAAATGGAAAGGTTTTTTTACTCAATAGCCTTTATTTTTATTGTTATTATTACAGCCACAGTCCTTCTTGATTTTGATTGGCTGATCTTTTTTTATCGGTTTGGCATATGCCCATGGATTCTGTTTCTGATTCAATTCATGACTCCTCCTTTAAGATCTATATCATACTATATGAACGAATAGACAAGTTGTTTCCAATCAAATGTCCATAATTTTGCTGATTAGGACCTCAATAATCGCTCCTACTGCTGCGACGGCAAGGATTAATATCAGTACGTCGCCTATAAACCAATGTTGGATATAAAGGAAAACCAGAAACAGGCTGACCCAGACACCCACGCACCAAAAACAGCTTAGCAATTGTCCAAACCAGCCAAGCAGGCCCTTTTCCTTGGGCATTAAAAATATTTCCACTTCCCCTTCTTCATTTTTTTCCTCTATCTCTTTAAAAAAGGGGCTGCGCAGCGGCTCCATGATTTTATCGAAAACGATCAAGCGTGTCAGCCTGAAGGAAGCCAAGCCCAATATGATAAATAAGGTAAATTCATTTTGTGGGGGAAACATTTAATATTGCTCCTTCACTTGGATTCTTCAATTATTTTGGCATCGATAATATCCGGCAGACCCACGAAACGGATATGGTTCCCTCTTTTAATCTTCACTGATTCCCCTCTCATTCCCAACACATGAAACCGAAGCGTTTCTCCGTTAATTACAGCCTCACATAATGGTTTTGGAAAACCTTGATGATTGGATAGGCGGGAAATGATGTCCCGGGAAGATTCTTTCTTCTCCACCTTTTTCCTTTTTCTCTTAACTGGCTTTTCGTTTTCCTGTTCTATATGTTCAGGGTGTTCCATTTTTTCAACTGGAGTTTGCTCAGGGACATATTGTTCGGTGATTTTCCTTAATCCCGTAATCTCTTTTTCAATTTCCATCATGGCATCATAAACACCAAATTCGCGTTTGACTTTTTCGATTTTTTCTTCTTTATTCTCGGCTTCTTCCTGAAGTTCCGGCTCAGCGCTGTCTTGAGGTTTAGCTTTTTTCGTTCGAAAATCACTTTGCATATTTCCACGCTGATCTGATATTTTTGCTTGATCGACATACAAAAGTGGTTTGGATTCCTTATCGCCATTTTTCTCTGACATGAAAACCCTCCTTAATATTTCAGAATATCCACGGACTGTAGCTGTTCCATCTGGTATTGGACAACTTTTTTCCCGAATTTATGCCTTATGAACAAACTGGATTCTTTTTTTTGTTCCAATTTCCCGAATAGTGTACGGTCATTGATGATGAACTTACAAACAGGCTTAGGTGCAAAGGCTGGAAGTCGGGACAATAGCTCCACCAATTCCTCGGCGGTATATGAAGTGCTGATATTTTTTTCATTCAAATCAATATGTCTCTTCAGCGGATTGTGTCTGGTTTGTTTTCCAACAGCACAAGGCAGACCAACTTTCTTCACGTCCATGATGCCCCTCCTTCTTTTTTACGAATAGGGTTGAAAGCAGGTTTTTGCCGATTCTCGCAAATAATGAATATCAGCTCTATGTATCATTTATATGAGATTCACCCTTCTTTATGCTGGAGATGTGCCACTCCCCCAAAAAAAGGACATCACCCAATCTTGGATATGTTGGGCATTAGTGGAGAAAACTAATAAATAATGGCTGTTAAAGGAGCTCCGAAGATGAAAAAAAGCGGAAAGATCGATCCTTCCTCATTTACTGCCAAGTGCAAAACGGGTATCTCCATTGCATTTTCAAAATTGAGTGATCCGGATGATAACTATCATCAAAGTTCATTCATCCTGCCCATCAATCTTAGAGAGATCCATTCCAGAATTAAAAATAACTAAGCAATGGACCGGTCAGGATAAAAAGAAGAAGTCATTATTAATGGAAAGTGTAACTATCATTTCCAATAATAAAATAAAAGATTTTCTGCCGAATAACGTCATGAATGGCGGACGATTGGTCAATAAAGATTTCGTTCGTGATAACGTAACCCTTTTCCCCGGAACAAAAAAGGATACATCTGTCATCCTTTACGATAAAAAGACAAAAATCACTCCTAGCAAAGGGAAAAACGGGAAAGTCGTTTTAATGTGGACTTAAAAATAAGGGCAAGTGTGGAATTGATTAAAAATGATATAACGCGTAAAACAATATGAATCAGAAATAAAACGCTCAATCAAGAAAGAGATAAAAAAGACATATCAATATACGCAAAAAAGAGATATCGACCTCTTCAACCTCCCTAAAATACTCTATCGGAATGGAAATGATACTTGGAAAAGAATTGAGAACAAAGGAATGATCCCCTTGGAAGATGATACTCAGATCAATTTGGGTTGAGGTAGAACTTCAAGACACCGGTAAACAAAATTATCTCCTATCTTTGAAGGGCACTGAGACAAAGGAGTTGAAAATCAATAAAAAAAGGGGACCGATATCGGCCCCCTACTTTTATTGTCATCCGATTACATGGTAACCGGAATCCACATGGATATTTTCCCCGGTAATTCCGCGGGACATGTCACTTAATAAAAATACTGCCGTATCCCCTACTTCTTCAGGAGTCGTTGTACGACGAAGCGGTGCTTCTTCTTCAATCTTCTTTAAAATTGTATTGAAGTCACGAACACCTTTAGCGGATAAAGTACGGATAGGTCCCGCTGAAATAGCATTGACTCGAATGTTATCTTTGCCAAGATCACTTGACAGGTAACGGACATTGGCTTCAAGCGAAGCCTTGGCCACTCCCATTACATTATAATTAGGCATGACCCGTTCACCGCCAAGATACGTCATTGTGACGATGCTGCCACCTTCAGGCATGATTTCCTTCGCCGCTTTAGCTACAGCTGTTAAAGAAAATGAACTGATATTATGGGCAAGCAAGAACCCTTCACGGCTCGTGTTGACGAACTCACCATCCAGCTCTTCCTTGTTAGCGAATGCGACACTGTGTACCACGCCATGAATGATACCTGCTTCTTCCTTAATCGTCGCAAAACATTTATCAATGCTTTCATCCTTCGTTACATCACATTGTAAAATGATGGAGGGCTCCCCTTCCAATGTAGAAGATAGTTCCTTGACGCTTTTTTCTGTACGGTCTTTTCCGTAAGTGAAGATAAGCTTTGCACCTACTTTATGTAAGGAACGGGCAACTCCCCATGCAATACTTCTTTTATTCGCAACACCCATTATGACAAACGTTTTTCCCTCTAATGAAAAAGTCATCGTATGTGACCTCCTATTTTTAATACAAGTTATTAGTACCTGCTACTAATTACAGTATATCAAATTTCCTTTGATAAAAAAACCGTTTTCTAAAGTCCTCTGGGAATGACCCTCCAAGAGGGCATTCTTTGACTTATAATAAATAGCCCATTAATAATGTTGCTAATCCGAAATAAATAAGAATACTGATAAGGTCATTTATAGTTGTAATGAAAGGACCTGAAGCTACTGCTGGATCGATTTTCATTTTATGCATGAGAAGCGGGACGATTGAACCGGCAAGTGTGGCAACGATTAGAGTTATGAAAATCGAAATACCGACTAATAATCCCAGCATTAAATCATTTTGCCAAAAATAGACGATAAAAATGATGGCAATTCCGCATGTCAGGCCAATAATAAGGCCAGTTCCAGCCTCTCGAAGGACTAGTTTCCACTTGCTTTCCTGTTCTAATTCACCTGTTGCGATCCCTCTGACCGCTACTGCCAATGCTTGTGTTCCTGTATTTCCAGCCATTCCGCCAATCAATGGAATAAATACAGCCAGAATCGCTTTTTGGCTTAGTGTCTCTTCGAATCGGCCGATCAAACTCGCAGTCAGCAAGCCTAAGAACAAGAGGATGACCAACCATGGCAGCCGTTTTTTTGCAGCTGAAAATGGACTCTTATCAACATGATCAAGATCAGATATACCTGCCAATTTAGAATAATCATCGGATGCCTCTTCATCCATGACATCAATGATATCATCAACCGTAATAATCCCTAACAAATGGTTTTGGAAATCGACGACCGGCACGGCAAGGAAATTATAGTCCCTTATTTTTCGTGCCACCTCTTCCTGGTCTTCAGATACAGGTACCGAAACTACCCTGTCATCCATTAAATCACCGATTAAAGCATCTTCATCTGCAATGATCAATGTCCTGAGCGATAAAACACCAAGCAGCTTCTTATCCTGATCGGTAACGAACACATAATATATCGTTTCCGCATCCGGAGCTTCCCTTTTTAAGATCTGCATGGCTGATCGAGCCGTTTCATTTGCTTCTATGGCAATGAACTCTGTCGTCATGATACTTCCTGCCGTAGATTCCTCATAATTCAGAAGCCCCTGGATTTCACTTGCGGCTTCATCATCCATGATGGTCAAATAGCTGACGGCCTGCTCATCATTGATTTCATTCAGGACGTCAGCAGCATCATCCGCATACATATGGGAAAGCATTTCGGCTGCGTAAGAAGGATTCATTTCAGCCAACAGGCTTTCGTAATCCTCTTCATCTATTTCTATATTTTCAAAAAGGTCCGCCATTTCTTCCGGTGACAAATATGTGTAAACGACGGATCTGAATTCATCTGACAAGCTTGTATAAAATTGAGCCTGATCATAAGGATGCATTTCAAGGAACTCCGTACGAAACTGATCTAGATTTTCCGTTTTAAGCGCTTCAAGCAAAAACTCGTTATCCACTTGACTACTCTCCCGCTCCCGGTCCTTCATCTCCTCCATAACCATACACCTCCTAAAACATATTTTTTCATTTCCTCGGTTTATATTTTATTTTTTAAATAATACTATACTAATACCATAAACATATACAAAACAAACAAAGGATGTGTCAAATGAACATCGATATCATAGGGGACATTCATGGATGTTTCGCTGAATTCAGGCAGCTGACCGAAAAAATGGGCTATACATGGGAGACTGGGTTTCCTGTACATCCCTCTGGAAGGATCCTCGGCTTTGTAGGGGATTTAACCGATCGCGGCCCCAATTCCCTGCAAGTGATCGAGGTTGTCCATGAATTAGTCATTAACCAAAATATAGCAAGGTATGCCCCAGGTAACCACTGCAATAAATTGTATCGTTATTTTTCAGGCAATAAAGTCCAAATATCACATGGTTTGGAGACTACTGTAGCTGAATACGAATCACTGAACAGTCGGGAGCAGAAAAAAATCCGAAAAAAATTCATGGATCTGTATGAACGTTCCCCACTTTACCAACTCATTGATGAAGGGCGATTGATCATTGCCCATGCAGGAATTCGCAGTGACTATATTGGTCAATATAGCAGTAAAGTAAAAACCTTTGTCCTCTATGGTGATATAAATGGCTCCAAACATCCGGATGGGTCTCCGGTCAGGAAGGACTGGGCCAAATCATACAAAGGGGAAACTTGGATCGTATATGGACACACACCTGTCCCTGAAGCTAGACGAGTCAATCATACATACAATATTGATACAGGCTGCGTCTTCGGTGGAAAACTGACGGCTGTCCGTTATCCCGAAATGGATCTTCAAGAGGTGCCTTCAACGATGCCATATATAGCTGAAAAATTCAGGACATCTTTTGATTAACCAAAAAAACTCGCCATCTTGGTGAGTTTTTTTGCGTCTATGGATTTATTCATAATCTTGAATCATTCGTTTTAATGTGCCCCGTTATAAAGTCAGGAATCCCATCCTTTACTTCCCTCGAGCAAACGGGTCATATCTTCTGGCAATTCTTCTTGAAACAACATCATCTTCTTTGTGAATGGATGTAAAAATTTCAACTCAAAACAATGCAGGGCTTGGCGAGGGATACCTCTCCTGTTCCCTCCATATAAATCATCACCAGCCAGCGGGTGACCAATATGCGCCATATGGACCCTGATTTGATGTGTACGCCCTGTTCGCAATTCCAAATTAAGGAATGTATGGGACTCTGTGTGTGCCAATACCTTAAATAGGGTACAGGCATGCCGGCCATCCTCCCTGACTTCCCGTTCAATGATGCTTGTCGATTTTCGTCCGATTGGCGCCACTATCTCCCCTACAGGTCCTTCAACGATACCTTCAGCTATGGCTTGGTATCTCCGTTTAACCTGTCCTGATTTTTGCTGTTCACTTAAAAGGTGATGGATATGCCTGTGCTTGGCAACTAAAACCAGACCCGATGTGTCCCGGTCAAGACGTGTAACGATATGGATCGTCGCCTGTACTCCCGTCTCCCTATAATAACCCGCCAAGCCATTCGCCAGACTGCCTTTGGGATGCTCGCGGGAAGGAATGGTATTCATGAAAGGGGGCTTGGCCACCACCAATACAAAGTCATCTTCATACCTGACATCCAGTGGGATGGGTTCCGGTAAAAGGCCTTCGCTAGCCTGCTCCGGCGGGAATATGACGGTGACGGTGTCGCCTGTTTCAATCCGTTCCCTAACGGTTACTTCTTCGCCGTTCAACCGGATATATCCACCTTTAAACTTAATATCCGTTAATGCTCGTTTTGAAATATCGCATTTGCTGAGAAACTCTCGCAATAAAGAGCCAGAATCCTCTTCAAAAACCGACCAGGTCAAAGAAAAGTTTTGATTTGACATGAGGTGAGTCTATCTCCTTAATTAGCAATAAATGAATCATGCACTCTTTTCCAGAAAGGAAAAGGGCGGAATCTGGCAAATCGGATCTTTTCATCTGCCACTCGGCACTGTATCGACTTTACATTCTCCTGAAGCAAGGACAAATGGTCGACAGTAATTTGAAAATTGACCGCATTGACCGGCCTGAACATGCATGTATGATGTGCCGGCAGCAGAAGTGGAGATCCTACCGTTCTAAATACCCGGTTATTAATGGATGCCAATTCGGTAATCTGGATGGCATCGATTGATGGATGGACGATGGCCCCGCCAAGCGCCTTATTATACGCCGTGCTTCCAGATGGCGTCGCAATGCATAAACCATCTCCACGGAACGTCTCGAAATGCTGGCCGCGTATTTCAACGTCCATTACGAGCGTCCCTTCAACACTTTTGACTGTCGATTCATTCAAAGCCAAAAATCTGGCTTCCCGTCCTCCATGCTGATAACGGACAATCGTTTCGAGCAGTGGATATTCCACTATTTGAAATGGGGTTTTCGCTAAAGCTATCACCAATTTTTCGATTTCATCAGGGGTCCAATCTGCATAAAACCCAAGATGTCCTGTATGTACACCAACAAAGGCGGTTTTATCCAATCGATTCTTATACCGGTGAAAAGCATATAATAAAGTGCCATCACCACCGACAGAAATGACAATATCCGGCTGATCTTCGTCATATTCCAAATGAAAGTCCTGGAGATACGTTCGCATCCTTTGCATTAAAGTATTCGATTTAGCATCTCCTTTTGACGTAATCGCAAATTTCATGTAATCCCACCTTCAATTTAGACTTCTTCTCGTTTTCCCATTTATGCGTTCAAGAATCTTTCTTCCTGGAAAAAAGACGCTGTGCTTCCTGGATTTCCGTACGGATTTGCGACATTTCTGCATCGAGCAGGAAGGCCGCTTCAGCTGCGCGTTTGAGCCGCAGTTGAATATCTTCCGGGAAAATGCCTTTATATTTATAATTCAAAGAATGTTCAATCGTCGCCCAAAAATTCATCGCAAGAGTCCTGATTTGAATTTCGGCAAGGATATTCTTTTCGCCATGTATCGTCTGGACCGGATAGCGGATTACAACATGATAAGATCGATAACCGCTTGCTTTTTTATGGGAAATATAATTCCTCTCCTCGACTATCTCGAAGTCATTGCGACCTCGTAATAGTTCAACTACCTGTTCGATATCATCCACGAACTGGCACATCATGCGAAGCCCTGCAATATCCTGAATTTCAGTTCCCAATTTATCAATGGGAATGTCCTTTAGGCTCGCCTTATCCAATATGCTGACAATCGGCTTTACCCTGCCTGTTACAAATTCGATCGGTGAGTGAATATTCTCTCTCTCAAACTGTTTCCTTAAACCCTTTAGCTTAACCTTTAATTCTTCGACAGCCTGAGTATAAGGCGCCAAGAAATCGTCCCAACTCTCCATTGCCACACCACCTATATCTATCTAAAAAGCGCCTGTTCAACTCTGGTATGGGCAGAACGCTCTCCTGAATCCAGAAGTCACATGACTTATGCAAAATTCACCACTGGATCCTATTAAATCTTTCCCTAGCAAAAAGTATGTATTAAATTTCTATATATACGATGATTCAATTCTCGTGCTCAACGTTTATATTTTATCATATCCTGCAAATGATTCCTAAATATTCAAGTACAATAGCAAAAAATTATTGAATTCAATTTGACAGCTGGAATGGTTCTTATATGATTAACCTAAGAATCAGCCAGAAAGGAAGGTAACACATGAACCAGCATATTGAAATTGAATTTAAAAACCTCTTAAACAAAAAAGAATTTCGCCAACTGATCGACTACTTTCATGTCGGGGCATCGAACTTTAAAACACAGAAAAACCATTACTTCGATACACCTGGATTCTCTTTGAAAAAGCAAGACTCTGCACTTAGGATCAGGGAGAAAAACGGGCATTACGAGCTGACTTTAAAACAGCCAGCTACAGAAGGATTATTGGAAACGAATCAGGATATTCCTGAAGGAACCGCATATGCGTTCCTGAAACATAACATATTCCCTGATGGCGGGATCCGACATCTTATCCTCGAATGCGGAATTGATCCAAAAGACTTTACATGCTTCGGGACACTAAAGACAGACCGTTTTGAATTTCCTTACAAAGAGGGTTTAATCGTTTTAGATCATAGTTCGTATTTGAATCAGGAAGATTTTGAGCTTGAATATGAAGTGTCGGATGCAAAAGCCGGGAAAAAAAATTTCCTGACCCTCCTTGAAACCCTTCAAATTCCGGTAAGGGAAACCGAAAATAAGGTTAAGAGGTTTTATCGTGCCAAATTCCAGGAATAATCCTGTTTGAACCCATTCGGAGGTGGAGAGTTTGAAAATCCAAGATTTCAAAACGTTTATGGAATTGCAGGCAATCCAGCAATTCACGAACAACAACATCAAAAATACAAATTCATCTCGATCCGTTTTCCAGGACATGCTATCGTCACTGGTTTCGGGTGATGCTCTGGAAGGCACTTCACAGACATTGGGTTCCTTATTATCCAATGTGGAAGCGGAAACGAAGTCCTTTCTTCAACCCGGCGGCCTGACATACATGAACATCAACCCGATATCCACTGCCCATGCTAACAATCAGAGCAGCGAAACCGCAACAAACTATGATCATATCATCAGCCAGGCGGCAAGTTTATATAATCTCCCGGAAAAACTGATTAAGTCTGTCATTAAACAAGAATCGAACTTCAACCCTGAAGCCACCAGTTATGCGGGTGCAACTGGCCTTATGCAGTTAATGCCAGCAACTGCAAAAAGCCTTGGGGTGGATGATGCAGCCGATCCAGAACAAAACATCATGGGCGGGAGTAAATATTTAAGTCAAATGATGGCCCGTTATGACGGGGACATCCAGGTTGCCCTTGCTGCTTATAATGCAGGACCAGGAAATGTCGATAAATATAACGGCATCCCGCCTTTTAAAGAAACTCAGAACTATGTTCAAAAAGTTTTTGGCACATTTTCAAGCTAAAGCAAGCTGACCCTGTTTGTTCATGACGGGTCAGTTTTTTCATGTCTATATATGCTTCTTCCACGCACCCCGAGCAAATGGTAAAGATCCCCAAAAGCTTTCATTTTCAACCATTCCCCTGTGTCATACTACAGATGTAAAATTTTCTTTAAGCTATATATTTGTTATATCAGTACGTCATTGATAAAATATGAATAAATATCAACCATCTTTCTTTAAAAGGAGTAATCAACATGATGCAAGGGAACCCTACACCATATGAATTAATTGGAGAAGGGCAATTACACAAATTAATTGATGTGTTTTACTCCAACGTTAGTCAACACCCGGATCTGCAGCCAATATTCCCTGACGATTTAACTGAAACGGTCCGTAAGCAAAAACAATTCATGACTCAATATTTAGGGGGTCCCTCTTTATATACCGAAGAGCATGGCCATCCTATGTTGCGGGCTCGACATATACCTTTTGAAATTACACCAGAACGTGCGAAAGCCTGGCTCTCATGCATGTATCAAGCTATGGACGAAGTTGGCCTTGAAGGTGAGATTAGGGAGTTTTTCTATCACCGCCTCTATTTGACGGCACAGCATATGATCAATACATCCGGAACTGACGGGAAAGGAGAAGACAGTTGAGCGCACAAAAACCAGTTTTCAATATTTCCGATTGGATCAAGACGCAGCATTGCTATGATATAGGAAAAAAGCCAATTGAAATTTATGTTTTTGTTGATCCGCTTTGTCCCGAATGCTGGGGCTTAGAACCAATTATTAGGAAATTACAGATAGAATATGGCCAATTGTTCAGTTTACGCCATGTTTTAAGCGGTAAAATCGATTCTCTTAATATGGGGAAAAATAAAAATTATGAAAACATTGCTCAAGTTTGGGAAAAGACAGCCAGCCGCTCGGGAATGTCCTGTGACGGGAGCCTTTGGTCTGAAAACCCAATTTCTTCTCCATATACAGCTTCCATCGCAATAAAAGCCGCGGAATTGCAGGGCCGTAAATTGGCCATTCGCTTTTTAAGGCAGCTTCAAGAATATGTATTCATAGGTAAAAAGGATATATCCAATATCGAAGTCTTGACCGAATGTGCCAAAATGGTTGGATTGGATGTTGAGGAATTCCTTTATGACATCAATTCTTCCAGTGCAGCCAAAGGCTTTCAATGTGACATGAAAATCACAAGTGAAATGGAAGTGACTGAAATACCTTCCCTTGTCTTTTTCAATCAAAATATTGAAGAAGAGGGAATAAAGGTTTCAGGTGTCTATTCTTACGAGGTATATGTTCAAATTTTAGAAGATATGCTGAATGGTCTTCCAGCCCCTGCACCCCCTCCCTCTCTCGAAGAATTTTTAAGCTGTTTCAAACTAGTGGCCACAAAGGAGATTGAAACGGTTTATAATATGAGTAAGAATAACGTCGAGTTGGAAATGAAAAAGCTTGTTTTAAAACAGTTGGCAGAGAAAATTCCTGCTAAATACGGAACGTTTTGGAGATATACAAAGAAGCAGTCATGAATTTGGCTGCTTCTTAGTTATAAAAAAGAAAAACCATGCAAATCAAAAGATTGCATGGTTTTTTTATTTAGAAATAAGGGGATGGGAGAAATTTTACACGATCAAACAAAGGGGTATAAGTTTGTTTGTGATTCACTTCACAATATATAATATAACAGATAACCCTTTTACGTTTCAACTATATGTGTAACTTTTCACAAATTGTTCACAATATATTTTTTTTCATCTTTTATTATCCCTGCTGGTATATATAGCTAAATAAGAGCCAATTTTAATTTAAAGCCATAAGTGTTTTTGATATCTGATATAGCTTGGAATGAACTTAATTGTGAAATATATCACAATAATAAACTAATTCATTTCTTTTTATAACTTCATCTTTCGTTCAACTTTTGTTACTACCGTTACCATTTTAATCTTTTTACATTTCATTCAAATGAAAAACCCCAGCAAATCGCGAAATTTGCTGAGGTTTTCATCTATTTATACGATTAAGGGGATGGGAGAAATTTCACGACGAACAAACAAAGGGGTATATGTTTGGGATGTGATAACTTCTATATCTGTACTATAGCAGATTATACACCTTATTTGCAAGAACTTTGTGCGCAACTTCACATTATTGTCATATTCTTAGAATACTGCTTATTCTAAAACATACTATCTAATAAAGAGCAGATGAGTTTTTACTGCTGCCAGGTTGGAGGTGACCAAATTGAAAGGCTTTATTCTACTCATACTCTTGATAGGGTCGCTATTTGTCCAGCTACTCGGTATCATGGACCTCATTCCTCTGTATTTTACCTCCCCTATTCTATTTTTTGCTTTCTTCATAATTCTTCATAGTTTAAATCAGAGAAATCGTTTTAAAGGATTATGACGGACATCGATATAAAGATGAAAAGGACCCGAAGTGTTCGGGTCCTTTTCACATCCTATTTTTTCAAAAGTTCTTCCAACTCATTTAATTTTTCTTCGAATACATTCATGGCTTCTTGTACAGGCTCGGCTTTTGTCATATCTACGCCGGCCTTTTTGAGTACTTCAATCGGATAATCGGAACTTCCTGACTTCAAGAACTCCAGATACCTTTCGACAGCCGGCTCTCCTTCTTCAAGGATTTGCTTGCTCAATGCTGTTGCTGCACTGATTCCAGTTGCATATTGATAAACATAGTAATTATAGTAGAAGTGTGGAATACGAGCCCATTCCAAACCGATTTCTTCATCAATCGTCACGTTCTCGCCAAAGTATTTCTTGTTCAGCTCATAATATTCCTTAGTGAGCATATCCGCTGTCAACGCTTCCCCATTTTGAGCTTTTAAATGAATGGTATGTTCGAACTCTGCAAACATCGTTTGTCGGAACAATGTGCCACGGAAACCTTCCAGGTAATGGTTCAGTAAGTAGATGCGTTTCTTTTCATCTTCGATTGAATTCAGTAAATAATCATTCAACAGGTTTTCATTACAAGTCGATGCAACTTCCGCTACAAATATTGAATAATTCCCGTATGGATATGGCTGATGTTTCCGTGTATAGTAGCTATGGACCGAATGCCCAAACTCATGAACGAGCGTGAATAAGTTATTGACGTTATTTTGCCAGTTCATCAGAATATAAGGGTTCGTCCCGTATGTACCCGAAGAATAGGCACCGCTTCGTTTCCCTTTGTTTTCATGCACATCGACCCAACGGTTTTCAAATCCCTCTTTCAAAACGTTCAAATAGTCCTCCCCAAGCGGAGCAAGGCCTTTAAGGACATAATCTTTGGCCTCGTCATATGTCACTTCCATCTTCACTTCTTTAACAAGAGGAGTGAATAGATCATACATATGAAGTTCATCTAATTCCAGTACTTTTTTACGTAAATCAAGATAACGGTGCAGTAATGGCAAGTTGTCGTTTACCGTTTTAACGAGATTATCGTATACGGTCTCAGGAATGTTATTATTACTTAACGCCGCTTGGCGTGCTGATTCATATTTTCGAACCGTGGCATTGAAGTTGTGGTTTTTGACCTCACCTGACAGGGTTGAAGCAAATGTATTACGGAACTCCCCGTACTTGCTGTATACCCCTTTAAATGCCTCCTCACGTACTCTGCGATCTTCACTCTCAAGAAACCTGATATACCTTCCGTGAGTAATTTCGACTTCATTTCCCTCTTCATCCTTGATGGTCGGGAATTTCAGGTCGGCATTGTTAAGCATACCGAAAGTATTGCCCGATGCATCGAGTACTTCTGATGCCTGCGCCAATAATTCTTCCTGCTCTGCTGATAAGATATGGGGTCTCTGAAGATTGATTTCCTCTAAAGAATGTTTATATAATTTCAATTCTTCTTTTTCTTCCAAAAACCCTTCCACTTTGCTTTCGTCAATACTCAATAGTTCAGGAACCATGTATGAAAACGCAGCCGCTGCCTGGGCGTATAAAGCTTTTGCCCGATCCTCCATCCCTTGATAAAAAGGATTGGTTGTATCTTGATCATTGCGCATATGTGAATAAGAATAAACTTTGCCTAGCTTCTCGAAAACCTCATCTTGAAGTTGAAGGGCCGCAAATAGCTTTTCTGCGCTTTCCCCCAACGTCCCTTTATGTGCCTCCGCTTTCTTGAGGTCTTCCTTTACCGTTTTGAAGGCAGCTTCCCAATCTTCCTCGGTTGCGAAGATATCTTCCAGTCTCCAAGTATCTTCAGGAGCTATTTCGCTTCTTGAAGGTAATGTATTCGCTTTTGTTTCCTGTGCCATAAAAAATTCCTCCCCATTCTATAGAAACTTGCCATTGGGCTGACTCATTAAACCGATTGAACACTGCAATGCTTCATTCTGCGTTCATTCTTTCTTAAAGTTTTTAATTCCCAGTTCTTATTACTATTTCTCCATTTACAAAAATAATCCTGCCATTTCATCTGAATTCAAGATAAATAGAGATGTCATCACTGATTATACTGGATATTCCCCTTTTCAATCATCAATTTATGCTTATCATAGAAATCTTTTTCCAAAATTTGAGCTTGATCACTTGTGACAGGAAGGGTAATTTCCTTTTCAACTTTAAAAACCCCTTCTTCCAGCTTTGATAGATAACCCAATTGCTCCAAAATCCTGATATATTGACCTATAGGATACTCGATGGTTTTTTCATGAAGCAATGGCAACGGTCTGAACTTTATTTCCCCTTTTTTTGAACGCTTTCTAAAAATGTGGATAATATCAGCCATAGAAATCTTTTCCCCTGTTCTTTTCTCTTGAAACACCTCCATGTATAACCATGCCTGCCATTCTATTGAGGCAGTTTCGATCAACAGCATTCCTCTGACGGGAACACCCACTTCAATTGGAAGTGTCGCAGGTGAAATATGATGTAAATATAGCGCTTCGAAAAAAGGATCGCGTCTGCGTGCTGTTTTCACTCGATGGAGGGACCAGCCAATTCGTTTATATCTCCATACAGGGAGAAAAGGGAAACGAAAGCAGTTCTGGGGCAATGCCCGACTAGGGGGAAGGAGCTTCAGAGAAGCTGTTGTCAATTCGGCAAAGACGGTTCTAGGGGTAAAAGGAGTGAGGTTTTTCAATACTGATAAATGATCAGTTTCCGGGCAATACAACCAAAGAAACGGATGATGGAAGCTGCCGGTGACGAAGAGCCATTGGAAGCGGGATAAACTGAATTCATAAAAGCCTTTCCTTTTCAAGCTTTTTGCAGCGAGGATCCAGATTGGCTTGATGCCTATGCTTTGATAGGCTCTTGACCTTTCCATGAATTCCAACTCGGGAATAACTGAGCATTGAAATTCTATCGCATAGCGATTACCTCCTATCTTAACTAAAATATCAGCCCTTTTCTTAATTTCGGGAAGGTAGGCTTCTAGATCCACTTGATAACCATGTGATAAAAACCACTGAAACAATTTTCTTTTTCCCATTAAATGATAGGCAGATTCCGGTTCTGAAGAAGCACCGCATGAAGAACTATTTTTATGGGCGAAATGCGGAACCCTTACGTTTCCCGCTTTGATGGTCAATTCCATCTTGCAGCATGGACAGTAATAATCTGCTGATTTTCTCCACTCATCAATCATGTTTGCCGGTATCTTTTCAGGGAGGGTAATCCAAGCCCCATCTTTATTTATCGCAGTTAGCATACATCTCCTCCTCATCCACTACATTCGCCTGCTTTGCTTAGGATTCCTTTTAATGTGCAAAAAAAAATGCCTGATCGGCATAAAAGAGAGTTACTATCTAAAGAAGGGGTGAAAGCAATCGGCAAGTGGACTCCAATAATTTCAAACCGAAATTCCGTTTGGAAAACGCATCAATCTCCAGTTCTTGGGATACCTTCATATCTTCCATGTAATCATTCACCAGCTGCTGAGTACTTTCCGTCCGGTAGAGAAAAGCATTGACTTCAAAATTCAGGTGAAAGCTTCTCATATCGATATTGGTTGTCCCAATTGATGCCAGTTGGTCATCCACAATGATGATTTTACTATGCATGAAGCCTTCATTATATTGGAATATACGAACTCCCGAAGCAAGCAATTCGGGAAAATAAGTTCTCGATGCATGAAATACGATACGTTTATCGGGGTTCTTCGGGACGAGAAGCCTGACATCCAAACCACTTAAAGCAGCCACCTTCAATGCTTGTAAGATATCATCATCAGGAACGAAATACGGGGAGGCAATCCAGACGGACTTTTCTGCTGAAGTGATCATCTTAAAAAAAATGCTTTTAATGATTGTCCATTCACTATCCGGTCCGCCGCCAATCAATTGAACTCCGCCATGTCCGTGATGATGGTTCGTCATTCCGGCCATGAGGTATTCATCGCTTAAAAAACTATTATTGGTGCTATAATACCAATCCTGCAGAAATATGAGCTGTAAAGTCCTGACCGCTTCCCCCTTTATGATAAGATGCGTATCCCGCCAAGAACCGAATTTCTGGTCTTGTCCCAAATATTCATCCCCTATATTGAGGCCACCGATGAAACCGACAGAACCATCTATCACAATTATTTTACGATGGTTGCGAAAGTTGAATTTATTATTTAATAAAGGGAAATGCAACGGACCAAAGGCCACCATTTCGGCTCCCGCATTCTTCAGTTCATCGATATAAGAGCGAGCCAACTTCCAAGAACCAACCGCATCATAGAGAAAACGGACCTTTACCCCTTCTTTTACTTTTTGTATCAAGATGTCTTTTAGCAGTACGCCAATGCGGTCATCCCTAACAATATAATATTCTAAATGAATATGATGTCTTGCTTTTTTCAATTCTTCGATGATATTGGAAAATGTCTCCTCACCATTCCTTAAAACCCTGGTTTCGGTCGTAAATGAAACAGGGCTATTCCCCAGCCTATTTGCAAGAGTGATTAACTGCTGAGGGTTCTCGCCCATTTCCTTAATTCGTTCATTATATCCCGCTTCGCCGCTTATTTTCACGAAAGTCTGTTTATCCAAAAAGTACTTCTTGCGAAATATCCTTTCTTTCCGAAAATTACGGCCAAACAAAAAGTAAAAAATGAAACCGATGAATGGGAAAGCGCAAAAAATAACAAGCCATGTTATGGTCTGGATGGGATCTCGATTTTCCAGGAAAATGTTGAATCCAATTATCACTAAGAAAAGGGTCAATATAAGGCTAGAATAAAAAATCAGCCCCCCATCAACGCCATTTATTAGAAAATACCAAGTGCTGACCAACATGAGAATAAGCAGACCGATGCCAACTATATCCTTCACCTAGACTCCCTCCAATTAACAAACACAGGCACACTAAAAAACCCCCTTAGACGAAAAGGCCGATTTCTACTGAAATCGGCCTCAACAGTCTATGCGAAATATTTATCGACCGTTGTGAATACATCATTTTCGATAACTATCTTTCCGTACTCTTCAAGCATGTGCACCGTTATAGGTGACTCCTGGCTATATTCCAATAAAAGACTTAGAACATTATCGATTTCTTCCTCATCAATCTCCGCTTCGGAAAATTCGATATAAAGATAATATTTATTCTGATAAACATAAAGTTTAGTCGTCCAATCATCCAGGCCATGACGTTTGCTTAATGAAATGACATCTTCAAAATCCTCGAAAGTCGTGATGAATTCAATCATACCATCTTCGAATGTCATACCGCTTTCTTCATCTTTACCATGAAAATGTTGATCAAGAAGCGTATCCATCTTGTCTGATACATTCAAATCCCTTAACTTATCATCTGAAAGAGGCAGCTCGAGTTTCTGACCATCTTTGGCAAGCTGGGCTTTTGTGACCAAAACTTCCAAACCTTTTTCAAGGGCTTGAACTTGAATCCATAAAGGTCCTTCAATCATGAATTCTTCTTCTTGATGCACTTCATCCATCATTTCCCAAAAAAGTTCCTCACTTCGCTCGCGGCTGTACCAAATTTCTTCGCGATCAAAGCCTCTTTCCTCAATATCTATATAGGAAATATAAAATTTTACTGTATCGTCATTAATGCGTTCGATTTCCATGATTCCCCTCTCCCTTCCTTTCTCATTTTGAAGGGATAATAACCCCCAAGCGAAAATTGCTCTTAAAAGCTCTTTACCCGTAAGTGAATACTGTAAATCATGATAGTCATTAAAACAGACTATTTTACATCATTTTATGACAAAACCTTGAAGAAGGGAAATAAAAAACATTACTTATCTAAAAAACAATTGTTTGCCTAATATTCCATACATTCTATAAAAAAATACATCCGCATGCAACTATCATAATGCTTTAATAAATTTTAATCTTAATGCCGTCAATGTCATATTATATACACGGCATGATGAGCTGCATTCTTATTTTTTTTCTTTAAATGATGACCGGTTCAAGGAACCTGCTACAGCCCAGGAACGACCCCTGTCGCCTATGAATCCTGTTATGTTCCCCGTCATTAAGTAAAAAAAATCGGCGGAAAATCGGATATGTATAAAGAAAAAGCCCTGCACATTTCCTGGCAGAGCTTGAAAGACCTTATTAGTTGACCATACGTTGTGCTTCCCGTAATTGGAAGGTACGGACTTTACGCGGTAAAAAGCGTCTTATCTCATCTTCATTATAACCAACTTGAAGCCGTTTCTCGTCAAGGATAATTGGGCGTCTCAACAATCCTGGATTCTCCTTGATCAATTTATATAATTCTTGAAGAGGCAGGCTCTCTAAATTAACGTTTAACTTTTGGAAAGTTTTTGACCGTGTTGAAATGATTTCATCCGTTCCATCTTCTGTCATTCGAAGAATTTCTTTAATCTCATCAATCGTTAACGGTTCTGAAAAAATGTTTCTTTCTTTATATCCAATCTCATGTTCCTCTAACCATGCTTTTGCTTTTCTGCATGAAGTACAACTAGGTGATGTATATAATGTTACCATGCTTACTCACACTCCCTAAATATAGAATCGGTGATCTATGAGGAGAAATCTACTATTAGTATTCATAAGTACCACTCTAATTTGAAATAATTTTAAATAAGTATTTCATGTTCCTTATTATACACTAATTTTTTTAAAATGAATACCCTTTTTGATATTTGAAAAATTCCTTTAAAACTTCCTGTTCAGCCTGTACTATAGCTTTTTCATTTTTTTATGTAATACATTAAGACCACATTTTCTAATTGAAAAAACACACCTGCCATTCTCATTTAACACTCAATTCGGCCCTCATGATTTTTTAATTAATTCGTTACTTTTATTTACCCCCAATCCTTGTCAATAAACAAGTTCATGTTAATATATTTTCTTTAATAAAAAGCAAATTCCTCCTTTTACATTAAAAACCATTCTTTTAGCACATATATTTCCAAAAGTTAAAAAGGTAATTCGAAAGAATCAACGATAAGGGAGTAATCTACCATCCAAGAAGTTATAGATATTCATTTTCTTGCAAAATATGCAAAATAAGAAAAGACAGTCTAAAAAAAGATCCTTTTGTTTTCAGAAACCCTCACCCTTTCGGCCGACTGTCTGCCAACCTCTCCTGAACGCAAGCGTCTCCGGTAGCTCGATCAGCAGTTACTCGGCTGGAGTGTCGCAAATTTCTTCAATATATTTGGGGTTACACCCAAGTGAAAAAAGTGAAAATTGAATGTTAACCAAGTTCTCCTTTTAAAAGCATGGTGTGAAGTAAAACCATTCCGGATCTCTTTTATCGACAAATTCTAAGAAAAAACAGTTTGCTTCACTTTTTCTAAAATAAATGTTCTCTGCTGAGTACTTTTTTCGTCCTTTACCGCAACTTTTTTCGACAAACTAAAAAGGGCCGGTGAACGACCGGCCCTTTCCCCTCAAATTTCCATCTCTTTAAAAATATCCGTTTCCTGACCTGCATTCAAACTTAGTACATCCTCTACATCTTGATAAGATTTCCCATAAAGGTCATCATCTTTGTAAGTATGGATTTCAGAATATATCTCTTTCATGAAATCAAATACATCTTCTTCATCAACAGATGGATTTGCCGGCCAATATAAGATTTCCATAGGCGTATTCTCCTTGGTGGCAAGGGATTTTCTGCTGTAGGAAATTGAAGAGGCATGCTGGAATCCTTCCCTTTTATAAAATTTAAGCCTTTTAAATGTATCGTCATCATTTTCTTGTACTGGTTCTACTTCCAGCAAGATCGTTTTCTGCTTTTTTTGCAATTTTTGAATCAATTTCCTTCCTAGTCCCTGCCCTCTTGAATTCTTTGATACAAAAAGGTAATCAACGAATATAAACTCTTCCCCTTCCACATACAATAAAACATGGTCGGGACCTTCATCCTTTTTATATATTTCCTGCTTATCTTCTAAAAGAACTTCTATATGTTCTTTGGACTTCATTTCCTCAATAGGGAAATACTGGTTCAACTTATCATACCAATTCATAATTTAATCTCCTCATTTGCTAGATTATACTTTCCAGATTTTTTCTTATCCACTACAATGGAACTTGAATAGCTTGAAAATATTAGGAGGGTTTTGATGATCAGTTACTTTTTAGACTTTTTTTTAGTCGCTGCTTGCGTTATTGGCATTACAGCTGTGAATGGCGTTGTAACGAATGGCGTCGGCGAAAAATGGTTTGGCGGGAAACGTCACTCTCATATTTTCGATCAATCGAAACGAATTCAGTCAGGGTGGAGTAAAGTTGGCGGGAATAAAAAGCGGTGATTCAGAGAGAAATTGGATGACCGGAAGGAAATTCCAAGGTCATCCTTTTTTTCATGGGGTATAGTCTACTCCCTTTGTATATCGATTTGCTGCATTCCATAATAAGTATTCATCAATACCATTATCATTCAATGCTTTTATTTGGGCTTCCACTTCTTCCTTACCATACCTTTGGTAATTACCCTCTCCTAAATATGAGGCAGTAAAATCTTGTAACCAAGGTCTTGAAGTTGGTGGTGTTTTTAATTCCTTCAGCTTTCCGTTCTCCAATTTCGCATATTCCTTAACGAGATTATAAGGCTCCAAATCAGGCTTATCGATACCAAAATAAGATGTCCAGTGACTCGGATAGATCATCGAGGAAATTACATCGACATTCTCAGAGATTTTTGTGAAGTTTTGCCCGATTCCGGGAGCTTCAGGCAATGTAGCCGCATATCCAAAAATATCCACTGACACATCCACATCATATGGCTCCAGTTGTTTCCTCGCATAACTTACGAAGTCTGTCACTGTCTGAACCCTTTTGGCTGTATGACTCATTTTTGCTTCATCATATTCACCGACATTATATTCCAAATCATCTTCTTTATTTTCGAATCCTTCGGGAAAACGGACATAGTCAAATTGAATTTCTTTAAAACCCATTTTTGCAGCTTCAATGGCAACACCGACATTATAATCCCATACCTCTTTTAAGAATGGGTTCACGAAGGCTTCACCTCTGCCATTTTTCCACACCTTTTCACCATCTAAAAAAGACAATTCAGGTTTCTCTTTGGCCAAAAGGGAATCTTTAAAGACGACAACCCTTGCAATCGGATAAATCTGTTTATCCTCAAATTTTTTCAGCATTGCCCTTGGGTTTTTTATGTAGTCTTTACCAATCCCAGCATATGGAGAATCGGGATCTTCGGTTTTAAACGTTACGTTCCCCTTGTCATCCTTAATGTCAATGACCATCGCATTCAAATCGGTTTCATCTACATATTTAATAAGTTCATTCAATTTAGTGCCACCCGCTGCAGGCCCTGTCACATATATCCCGCGCACAGCATCCGGATAGTCAAATTTCAACCCCGAATCAAAAACAAAACGTGGTACGCTCACAGGCAATTCTTTATTTTCTAATGCTACCTGCCTGGTTTCGTTCATGCCTTGCGCATGAACTGGCTGTTGAATCAGGAATATGCACATGCCTGTCATCAACCATTTACACATTGGTTTCATTTTCTCCACCTCATTCGCCATCAGTCATCAATATTCAACAAATATAATAAACCCCTTTCTTTAATACCACAAACAATTAATTTTACTCCTATATATTAAAAATAATTTAAAACGTTAAACAATCCTGTATCCCCTTGTGAGTATCCTTCCCTAAAATGGTCTGCCCATTGTGATATATGTTAAACGGTTTGATTTTCCTTGAACCCTTCATTTCTTCCATGTCAAAAAAAAGAAACGGATAATCCGTTCAATTGGCTTGATTTCCGTTTCAATTATACATTTAATATGAATAAATGCTAAAATACAGTATAGTGGACATTTCGTATTCTCAAAATGGCATCGATACAGGACAAAACGGCCCTCCACAAGATTCAAATGAGCGTTTCCCATCACAGGAATATGCACATTTCTTTCAAAGAATGTGGATTCATTTTCTATTTATCCTTACAATAATGAAGAGCGAATATCCATTTATCAATAACGTATTTAGAGGAGTGACTAGCAGTTGAAAAGGATTTTCTCCGGCATTCAGCCATCCGGTTCCGTTACTTTAGGAAATTACATCGGAGCCATGAAACAATTCGTTAACTTACAAAATGAATATGAATGTTTCTTTTGTATTGTTGACCAGCATGCAATTACAGTTCCACAAGATCGCATTAAGTTAAGGAAAAGCATCAAAACATTGGCCGCTCTATATCTGGCCATTGGCCTGGATCCTGAAAAGAATACCATCTTCATTCAATCAGAAGTACCAGCACATGCACAGGCAGGCTGGATTTTACAGAGTATATCCTATATTGGGGAACTTGAGAGAATGACACAATTCAAGGACAAATCCGCTGGCAAAGAAGGGGTATCCGCAGCACTGCTTACTTACCCGCCGTTGATGGCTGCCGATATTCTCCTTTATAGTACAGATGTGGTTCCTGTCGGGGAAGATCAAAGACAGCATCTTGAATTGACACGCGATTTGGCTGAACGGTTCAATAAAAAGCATAATGACATATTTAAAATCCCGGAAATCAGCCTCCCTACAGAAGGGGCCCGTATCATGTCCCTTCAGGAACCAACCAAGAAAATGAGTAAATCAGATCCTAATAAAAAGGCGACGATTGCCTTATTGGATGATCCGAAGCAAATCGAGAAAAACATCAAGAGCGCAGTTACCGATTCGGAAGGAATTGTCCGTTACGATAAGGAAAACAAAGCCGGTGTTTCCAACCTGATGTCCATATACTCCATCTTCAGTGGAAAATCCTATTCAGAAATTGAAGAGATGTATGAGGGCAAAGGCTATGGTGACTTTAAAAGTGATTTGGCTGAGGTGGTTCTTGGTGAAATCCTTCCAATCCAAGAACGCTATAATGCATTGATCGATTCACCTGAATTGGATGAAATTCTGGACCGCGGTGCAGAAAAGGCGAATATTGAAGCCAATAAAATGATCAGAAAAATGTATAATGGCATGGGACTTGGCAGAAAGAGATAAAAAAAGACGATTCCAAACGAATCGTCTCAGTTTGTAAACAAAAGGTTTCGGAATGATATCATTCCGAAACCTTTTTGATTTGTTATTGGAATTGAAGCGGTTAGAGAGAAGTTGACTCGTGATCCTTTCACGCATTCCTGCCAAATGTGATGTGTACCCCTCCGCTGGCTCAAAGGACCGCCCGCGGAAAGCGAGTTCCTGGAGGCATTTCCAATAGTACAAACCATAATAAAACTGTAAACAAACTCGATTTTCATCGAGACTGTCTACAGTCTGGGACCTAACTCAACGGATCGTCTTTTTGTTCATAATATCGATGGGCTATCGCCAGCCTCCACTTGCCAAAGTTTTTCAAAAAAAGGCTGCCCTTTCACAAGGTTTTCACAAAGTTGAAGGTGCTTCTCTGACCAGCCTTCCTTCATTTCTTCATATAACTCAAGCCAAGCGATCTGAAAATCCATTTCTTGAATGCTTTCATATTTCTCAGGGGCCCATTCTGTGTACCAATAGCGGATTTCAGCAGTGTTTTTCGCCGTGAATAATTGGTCCATGGCCATGAATAGCAATTGCTTTAGCTGTCTTTCTTTTCTTGTCAAACCGTTCATGAATAAGGGAGACGGCGACAAAATATGATATTCTTTCTCAGATGTAGGTTTTTCAGTAAAGGTGTAATCCATCTCATCATGGTTTTCTATCATGTCATAAACAATTTGTTCCTGCCGGGGAATTATTCTGCTTTTCCTAATCGGAATATGATAACCTATCGTATCAACAGCTAAAATTCCATTTCCGTCAGTCACGATAAAACAATAGTCAAGCTGAATTCGCTCATGATTTTTCCTTGCATATGCTTTTTGATAAACATCATTCAGCAATGGCTTGGGTAACTCTGACAAGTCGTTTTCTATGTAGTGGAACAATGTTGATGACACTTTCAACAAAGGAACTTGATCTAGTAGTTCGATCCCGTCATCTTTCCTCCATTCATGAAAATGACAAATATTATAGCCGTTTTCTTCTCCTTCAAACCAGTTAACCCATACATCATGAAGATATAGCATCATTCATCCCTCACTTAAACAAATTTCTGTTTGTCAATCAGTATAGGCAGGAACCATACAATTTATTCCTATTCTAGAAAACAGATTAAGAAAAAAAGAACGTATATATTAACTATTTTTTGATAAGAATTCTTCAGATTGAATAATGAACGATTTTTTCACAGAGAGTTTTTCAAAATTTTTCACCAGGTAGTAACCACTGCAGTATCCAAGCATATTTGGATATCCTTTCATCCCAAGCAGAAGTACATCATGAAGAGGATCTGTACGTTTTATCGTGTGCTTTTCCTCTAAATGCTTGCTCCAAAATTCTCGTAGTTTATCTTCCTGATATAACTTAGTCCAATTCGCTAAAAATTTTGTTCCTAAATATTTTCCCACCGTTCTTTCCGCCAGTCCTTCCATGATCATCGTATCAAGGAGAGTGAATTCTTTTTGGTTCTTTTTCAAATGATGCAGACGGCAAACATGATGATATTCATGAATCAACAGGGCCTCCATTTCCTTTTCGGCTATCCCCTTGCCGTAAAAAAGGAATAGTTTATCTTTAAATGCCAACCCTGACTTCGTTTCAACCTTTTTATTCCATATTCCTGAAGACATGAGCGGGAAAATATATATGGGAACATCAGGCCCTCCCCAAAGCTTCTTATAAGCTGTAAACAAGCTTTGTGTTTTTTCCCATACATTATTTTCTTTTAAGTCTTCCCATGTGAGTTTTGTTTTTTGATTCGGTGAATACATGCCATGCTTCATTAAATGATGATAAATCATTTCCGCATCAAGGGTATCGTTGAATGTGCTTTTAAGTCTTTCCATCATCTGGACCGGCCGGTTGAAATCCTTCCTCATCCATTCATTGGTTGAAATGACTCCCATTTCCCATACACCTCCGCATCTATTGACTATCGTATGATTCAATGAAGGCGGTTGACACATTTTATATCCCTTTTCCCTTCAACATAAAAAGAGCAGACCCCAAAAGATCTGCTCTTCCTTCAAAACTTATTGATATTTTTTGAAAAGAATAGTTGCGTTATGTCCACCGAATCCAAGTGAATTACTGATGGCTGCATTGATTTCACCTTTCCTTGCTTGATTCGGAACATAGTCCAAATCACACTCAGGGTCTGGTGTTTCAATATTGATGGTTGGAGGCAAAATGCTGTCCCTGATTGCCTGAATCGTGAATATTGCTTCCACACCGCCTGCTGCGCCTAACATATGGCCTGTCATTGATTTAGTGGAACTTATTGCAAGTTTATTAGCATGGTCGCCAAAGACTTCCTTGACTGCCATCGTTTCGTATTTGTCATTGTATGGTGTACTCGTTCCATGGGCATTCACATACTGGATGTCCTCCGGATTCAAACCAGCATCCTCAATTGCAATTTTCATCGCTCTTGCCCCGCCTTCTCCACCTGGTGCCGGAGCGGTAATATGGAAGGCATCTCCAGTTGAGCCATAACCAGCTATTTCAGCATAAATCTTGGCTCCTCTATTCAATGCATGTTCAAGATCTTCCAGAACGATGATTCCAGCTCCTTCACCTATTACGAAACCATCACGGTTAAGATCAAAAGGACGGCTAGCCGTTTGTGGATCAGGGTTTGTCGATAAAGCCGTATTTGCACAGAAGCCTGCAACCGACATTTTTGTGATTGGCGCCTCGGCCCCGCCTGTGATCATGACATCGGCATCGCCCCGTTGGATGGCTTTAAACGCATCACCAATTGAATTTGTTCCTGTTGCACAAGCTGTTACCGTACATGAATTGATTCCTTTTGCCCCCAGTAAGATGGAAACCTGGCCAGCTGCCATGTCCGGAATCATCATTGGAACGAAAAATGGGCTCACCCGTTTATATCCCCTGTTTAAAAAGTTTTCATGCTGTGTTTCAAGTGTCTCCAGCCCGCCGATACCCGAACCGATCCAGACCCCGACACGTGCAGCATTTTCATCTGTTATTTCCAGCTTGCTATCATTATATGCCATAACGGAAGCTGCAATTGCATAATGGGTAAAACGGTCCATTTTGCGTGCTTCTTTACGATTTATATATGTCTCTATATCAAAGTCCTTGATTTCAGCAGCCACTTTAACGGGATATTCTTCAGCATTCAAACGAGTTAAAGGCCCTATTCCCGATTTCCCCTCGATTATATTCTTCCATCCAGTTTCTGCATCATTACCAACTGGAGAGATTGCTCCGATACCTGTTACAACTACACGACGATTAGTCATTAAAAATGGCTCCTTCCTATTTTTAAAGCTCTTACGTTTTGCTTCTTCTATTATTTACCCCACCTAAGAGCGATCGCTCCCCAAGTAAGGCCACCACCAAAACCGACCATGACGATTAAGTCATTGTCCTTGATTCTACCCGCTTCCATTTCTTCCACAAGGGCCATTGGAATGGACGCTGATGAAGTATTCCCATATTTATGAACCGTTTTTGTCATTTTTTCAAGCGGGAGACCCAATCGTTCCCTTGAGGCTTCCATAATGCGTATGTTTGCTTGATGCGGAACAAGCAGATCCACATCTTCCTTTGTCAAACCAGCTTTGTCCAATACACCCAGGCTGGATTCCCCCATTTGACGGACAGCAAATTTAAATACTTCACGTCCATTCATATGAATGAAATCTCCTTCCTGCAATAAGTGCTTCCCGCCAGTTCCATCTGCGCCTAATTCAAAGGAAAGGACCCCTTTGCCATCAGATACAGGCCCAAGTACAGCTGCACCCGCTCCGTCACCAAAAAGTACAGCAGTATTGCGGTCTTCCCAATTGGTTACTTTCGAAAGTTTTTCAACACCGACAATCAACACATGCTTATATGCACCTGACTGAATAAATTGCTGCGCCGTGATCATTGCATACATAAATCCGGCACATGCAGCACTTACATCCATTGCAGCTGCCTTCATCGCTCCCAATTTCTCTTGAATCATGCAAGCGACAGAAGGAAACGACTGATCAGGTGTAACAGTGGCCACAAGAATTAAATCTATCTCTTCAGCCGAAATTTCCGCATTTTTCAATGCAGCTTTTGCGGCTTCATAAGCCATATCCGATGTATCAATATCATCATTTGCAATTCTTCTTTCCTCAATACCCGTCCTAGTCCGGATCCACTCGTCGGAAGTGTCCATAATTTTTTCTAAATCCGCATTTGTAACGATTTTGTCGGGTAAGTAGCGGCCAAGCCCTAGTATTCCAGCATTCATCTTGCCATCCCCTTATATTTTAATGAGTTATTATAATCATCTATTATTACCTGGTACTAATTTTATATAAAAAAAGACTTCCTTGCAAGAGTTAACAGTTTGAAAAGCTAAAGAAATCTCTTTCGGAAGTCGGTCAAGCGCCTATGCCAGGGGAAATTCAGGGACATACATTATAAATAAAAGGAGCATAGGAGGAACTCATTGTGGACATCTTCAATCGCAACCGCGAAAGAAAACCGGATGATCATTTTTCGAATTTGATGTTTGGCAGGAAAGCTGAACCGGAGCAAGAGGAATCGCAGGTTGATTACTTGCAATTGATGGCGAGCGTTGAAACATTGATGGGCTTATACAGTCAATACAAACCGACCATTGATAAAATCAATCTGAACCCATTGATCGCCAAGTTCTTGAAAAAAGAATAAAAAAATTAAGGCTGCCCTTTATCCGGACAGCCTGCCTTTAATTAACGCTGAGCATCTTGTTTACCAAGCTCATAAGCTTCTTGCATTACGCTTTTAAAGAGCTCCATGAATGGCTCTGCCATCTCCATTGAGAATGGAATCCCGCTTGCCTCAAGCTTCGCTTTAGCCTCTGGGAAGTATTTCATGGCGATTCCCATAAATTCAAGAGTTTTATCTGAACTCATTCGCTTTTCCCCCCTATCTTTTGAATGTTCATCAATTGATCATTGTGATGCCCAAATAAAGCTCAATAATATCATAATTCCACAGAACCCTTTCGTAAAGGGCGTACATATAAAATCATGAATATCTTTTGATGTTAATTCCTATCCTTGAACATTATAGTACAAGACATATAGATTAGAGGCAAATATACAGTTTTGTCCTTTCCAAATAACGAAAATATTTGATTATCGCTCTCCGCGTTAATCACGCTTTCTCCACTTTTTAAGTAAGTTTAACCGTTTATTATGTTTTCTTTGCAATGCAATGCCTTCTTCTGGTTTCAATTTGCATTGCACTTCAAATTTTGTTCCTTTATTGATTTTAGTTATTGATTGTTGGGTAGTGAATGAATCCATACTTTCACCAAATATTAGCTTGGCACATTCAATCCAATGATCATCTATACTGCTGCACAATTGGATGTCCCTATCGGAACTTGAGGTAAGCACCGCTTCCAAAGCATTTATAAAATCAGAGATATAGAGAGCATCGCCGGTATATTCGGCAGCAATTGCCGCTTCGATATCAGACTGTCCAAGCTGATTGATTCCAGCTTCAAAGCTCATGCCTTCCGATTGCCAAGGTCCATAAATCGTCGGCAAAAATAGGATTTTTGCAGAATCTATGCCACGAATCGTGCTTAAAATGGACTGAAATATACTGATATCTTTTTCAATGGGCATGAAAAGAACGAAATTTGGCGTTTCATTCTTGCCATTTTTGAATTTCTCAATGAAGGAAACGATTTCGCCAATCAGAAAATCGATTTTGTCCATTTTTCCGCTTTGAATATCGTAACAAGAGATGAACACCGTGTCCTCCTGTGAAATATCCAATAATTTTAGTTTATTTATCGGAAAGTATATATAATTTGAATTCCTGCCTATTTCAAGTTCCTTTTCTTCCATAATATATTGATTTGCTTCGGAATCAGCCCAATCGATTCCGATTACTTCTTTCCCTTGGTTCAAAAAATATTGAGTCACATAGAATCCCACAAATCGATAAGTGCCAATGACAATGTTTGTTTGCATAAATACAGCCTCCTCGTATGCCATCAAGCCCACTTCACCCGGCACGTCTGGTTTTTTTAGATGCTGTATCGTATGCAAACTATTGTAAAAATATATCTCTTCTCATAAAATCTCTTCATTCTCATTGAAAAACTTTTGTATTTGATAGGGGATTTTATAACGTTTTTCGGGCAATATATACGTCAGCTGCAAGTCTGTTTTTCTAGCCAGCTGGATTTGCCGATAAAGGGAGGCTTGCTCTTTCCGTAAGCTTCCAAAAACCTGAATCACTTTCATGGGGATATTCTCTGCGATGACTGAATCTTCAGTGTCCAGGATATGCTGTTCACATTCTGCCGGATCGAGCTCATATGCAGCAGCAACCTCGGACAGCCACTTTTTAAAGAAGAACTTATTTTCCTTTTCTTTTTCCAATTGTGCTTTCAAGGAAAAAACCGGATCAATCAATACGACAGACCGAATTTTATTTCCAAGTTCGTTCATTAGCTTTAGGGCAAGTAGTGCGCCTGTCCCCTCTGCCAATATATGAACCCTTTGATTGACTATTTCTTTTTTCATGAAAAGAATATATAGATTAAGGGAAAGGTCCAGTGCTTTAGGACTGCCCCAGTTGGCTCCGTGAAAATTGGATGAAAATAGCGTGTATCCGTATTCCTTTAAATATTCCAATATCTGCAGCCTGCCAGGATGCTGCAGCCAAAAGCTGCTGTCTTTTTCGACAAAATGACTACGGTCTCCAATAACCATTACGGAAAAACCACTGGGCCGCTCTGGATAATAGATGATATTCCATTGGTCATCAATTTGAAAAGTTCGTTGTTCCATCGTTCAAACTCCTTTAAGGAATATTACTACTACTATATTAATTTATGACGAAAAATAGAAAGGGTCAGTGGAAACGCCTAACTTCTTATCTTAAATTAACCAAGCAGGGACGATTTTTGTTTTTATTTCCCCCTATGATTTCCCTTTTGAAGTTTGGAACCAACTTGTCTGCCAAAAAATTTCACTTATGATTTAATGTATTGAATTATTTAAAGGTTATTATTAAAAACACGTTTTAACTGTATATTAATTATGGTAAGATAAAAATGAATGTAGTGGAATGAGGTGAAATTCGATGCGTTATGCTTGGACAATTTTTTGGACATTCTTATTAGTGCATATGACTGTATATGTTGTTTCTTCCATGATCGGAGTTTCATACGATGCTGCGCAGGGAACTATTTTAGGATTAGCTGCTGCTATCCTGATTTGTATCATCCCAGCTATCATGCCTGCCGGGCCAGCTAAAGACTCCCATCAACATTAAGAAACAAAAGAGGACATCCTTTTTAGGATGTCCTTTTTGTTATACCGTACTTTGCTTACCGGTAAACTGCATTTTAACATTTTTATATGAGGACCAATTCATCATGAGCATAATCAATCGTTATTCCTTCTTTAAGCTCAACAGTCCCAGATATGATTTTACGGGCGATTTTCGTTTCCAGATGCTTTTGGATGAACCGCTTCAGCGGTCTTGCTCCATATACCGGATCATATCCCTGGTCCGCAATGAATTCCTTAGCCGCTTCTGTAACGTTCAGGACTATATTTTGTTCAGTTAACCTCACTTGTAATTGATGAACCATTTTCTCTACGATTTCAACGATTTCTTGTTTCGTCAGAGGTTTGAATAAAACTATGTCATCAACGCGGTTCAAAAATTCCGGACGGAAATGCCCTCTTAATTCTTTAAAGACCTGATCTTTTATTTCTTCTTCAATGCCACCATCCACCCGGTTGGATTGCAATAAGAAATGGGAACCGATATTGGAAGTCATGATGATCACCGTGTTTTTACAGTTGATTGTTCGGCCTTGGGAGTCTGTTATCCTTCCATCATCCAACATTTGCAGTAAAATATTGAAGACTTCCGGATGCGCTTTTTCAATTTCATCCAATAATATGACTGAGTATGGGTTTCTCCTAACAGCCTCCGTAAGTTGGCCGCCTTCCTCAAATCCAACATAACCAGGAGGTGCACCAACAAGTCGGGACACGGAATGTTTCTCCATATATTCCGACATATCAATTCGAATCATATGTTCCTCACTATCGAATAACGTTTCTGCCAAAGCTTTTACCAATTCGGTTTTACCGACACCAGTCGGCCCAAGAAAAATGAATGAACCAATTGGTCTGTTTGGATCTTTAATTCCAGCCCTTGCTCTTAAAACAGCATCGGATACGAGTTCCACCGCTTCTCCTTGACCTATTACACGTTCATGCAGGATATCGGATAGGCGTAGCAGCTTCTCCCTTTCACTTTCCACCAGCTTGCTTATCGGAATCCCCGTCCACCTTGCAACAATCGAGGCAATTTCCTCCTCCGTCACTTCCTGGCGAAGCAATCGTGATTCCTGTTTTTCCTTTTCCAATTCGCCTTCCATTGCTTCCAATTCTTTTTGAAGCTGCGGAATCCTTCCATGCCGAAGTTCAGCTGCCCGGTTAAGGTCATAGTCATTCTCAGCCTGTTCCAGTTCATGACGCAGTTTCTCAAGCTCTTCACGTTTATCCTGCACTTTTTGAAGCGCTGATTTCTCCGTTTGCCACTTGGATTTCATGCTATTAGCTTGATCCTGAAGTTCTGATAGTTCTTTTTGAAGCACTTCCAGCCTTGCTTTGCTTTGAGGGTCCTCTTCATTTTTCAGGGCCGCTTCTTCAATTTCAAGTTGCATGACTTTTCTCGTGATTTCATCCAATTCGGATGGCATTGAGTCGATTTCCATTCGGATCATCGCACATGCTTCATCCACAAGATCTATCGCTTTATCCGGTAAAAATCGCTCCGTTATATATCGGTTCGAAAGGACAGAGGCCGCAACGATCGCCCGATCATGTATCCTGACACCATGGTGAATTTCAAACCGTTCCTTTAATCCCCGCAAAATTGAAATCGTATCTTCAACATCCGGTTCAGGAACCAGAACCTGTTGGAAACGGCGTTCCAAAGCCGGATCCTTTTCAATATATTGCCGATATTCATCAAGGGTCGTTGCACCGATACAATGCAGCTCACCGCGCGCAAGCATCGGCTTTAACATATTCCCGGCATCTAGTGCGCCATCCGTTCTTCCTGCACCGACAATTGTATGCAATTCATCAATGAATAAGAGAATTTTCCCGTCACTCTTCTTAATCTCATTCAACACCGCTTTTAGGCGTTCCTCAAATTCACCGCGGAATTTGGCCCCTGCGACAAGTGCACTCATATCCAGTGAAAAAACGGTCTTATCCTTTAAACCTTCCGGCACATCCTTCCTGACGATCCTTTGTGCCAACCCCTCGACAATCGCTGTTTTACCTACTCCAGGTTCTCCTATTAATACAGGATTATTTTTCGTTTTCCGTGAAAGGATCCTAATGACGTTACGGATTTCCGTATCTCGACCGATTACGGGATCGACCTTACCCGATTTAACCTCAGCAACGAGATCTCTGCCGTATTTTTTCAGTACTTCATAAGTGCTTTCAGGATTTTGACTAGTCACTCGCTGATTCCCCCTTATATCGCTTATAACCCGTTTTGCTTTATCATAATCAATTCCATATGATGAAAATAGCCTGTTTACATTCGTTTTATTGACTTGCAAAGACGCAAGCAGTATATGTTCGACAGATAAGTATTCATCCTGCCACATCTGCATTTCCTTTTCGGCAGCCGTCAAAATTTGCTGTAGGGAGGATGACATGTAAACCTGGGAAACACCCCCGCTCACTTCCGGTAATCTATCCAGTTCCTTATTCAGCTCTATATCAAATTGATTCACCGGTTTACCAGATTCCGATAAAATCCTGATTAATAAACTTTCATCCTGCTCCATTAAGGCCTTTAATAGATGAAGCTCCGTCAGCTCGGGATTCCCTCTATCTTTGGCTAGTTCCTGGCCGCCAATGAATGCCTGTTGGGTTCTCTCCGTCATATTATTAATATCCATCTTAAAACCTCCCATTCATCTATATATCATGAACGAATTCCCACTCAGTTTGACCAAATTTGACCTTTATATTTTCATTATACTTCTAATTTTCCCCATGTAAAGGAAAGTTATAAAAAATGCAGTTGGTATGGAGGATAAACGGCAAAAGCCTTTCTTCATATAGAAGAAAGGCTTTTGCCGTTTGTACAATTTGGTTGATTCCTCTCCAGGCACTCTCTTTCCGCGGGCGTTCCGCCCTCAGCGCCTTGCGCCTGCGGGGTCTCCCCTGGACTCGCTTTTCCCGCAGGAGTCTCGTACCTTCCGTTCCAATCAACTGCATAGATGAAACAAAATGGATTATGCTTTCACGGCCGTTTTATTGTAACCATGAAATTCATCGACGAATTGGAAATCCTTATCCGTCCGACCTGCAAGGATCGTATCTCGGAGCAGAATGCCTGCATCGGTCGTATTGTGGATGATTTCCCCCCACATTCTTGCACTCGTTTGAACATTAGCCGTACGCGGAATGCGTTCCTCTTGATATTCCAAAAATGCCTGTTCAATGTCATTCCCATGCTTATGAAGCATATCCGACAAATAAGCTGCATCTTCTAAAGCCTGACAAGCCCCTTGTGCCAAGTATTGAAGCATCGGATGTGCAGCATCGCCCGTAAGCGTAATTCTTCCTTTTGTCCAATTATCAATTGGTAAACGGTCATACATCGGCCAGCGGCGTTGTCTTTGAATGAATGAAATCGCATTCTGAACAAGTTCACAAGTTCCGGCAAATACACTGTCCATTTCTTCCGGGGTTCCCCATTGATCTGTTTTTTCGTTTTCTTCCGTGTATTGAGAACTTTTGAACACCACTACTTGGTTGTATAGTTCTCCCCTTCTAACCGGGTATTGAACAAGATGAAGGTTTGGCCCAATCCACATATATACATCATCTAAATCTCCATGGCTCGTAACCTCTTCCATCGGGATCGCTCCCCTGTATGCAACATATTGTGAACAGACCGGCTGATCCTCCACAAAAAGTTTCCGTGCCTTGGACCATAATCCATCAGCTCCAATGACAGCAGTTCCTGAATGTTTAGACCCGTTGGCAGAAGTAACCGTCACTTCACCTTCATTTTCTACTGTTTCAATAATGGTTTGGTTCGTGACCAGTTCAATATACGGGTTCTTTTCACAGGCTTCAGCCAGTACTTTATGCAAATCGGAACGATGCAAAACAACATACGGCGCTCCATATCTTTCTTTATAAACATCACCTAAATCCAAAGCGGAAAGCTCTTTGCCGGAAAAGGCATCCATCAGCACCAATCTTTTTGGAAATACTGCAATTTCATTGATTTTATCCATGACGCCTAAACGCTGCAATACGTTGGTGGCATTTGCTGCAAGCTGAATCCCTGCACCAATTTCACCAAATTCGGGAGCTTGTTCAAGGACTTTTACATACTGTTTTGTTTCTGCGATTCCTAAAGCAGTTGCCAATCCGCCAATTCCCCCACCGATAACGATGAATGGTTTATTTTCTGTGTTCATCATCAATTCCCCCTATATAGTTGCTTTTAGCCAATGTTGCGGACCACTACCACAGTAAGCGTTTTCATTCGACTGGCATTCATATATTCACAAGGATCTATGCTTAAGATTCCAAACAGGTTATTATCAAACCAAAACAGGCTTGAATTCACTTTCAACCTTTTGGTACCCATTGTTTGTGTCTAATGCCTGTTGCTGTTCCAAATCGAATCTCTCCATTATTGGCAGGTCGTTTACCGAGAATAGGTAGGAATCCTCCTCTGCAACGTGCTCATGCCATGCCCAATTCGGAACGACGAAATAATCTCCCTTGGACCAGTCAAAACGCACTCCATTAATGACCGTATATCCTGATCCTTGGTGCACTTGATAAATTGTGGAATGGGTATGGCGATGTGCTTTCGTATGGAAACCTTTAGGAAGTTTCTGCATCCATGCCCCCATCGTCGGATTGGCCGTTTGGCCATTTGATGGATTGATATATTCCACGGCGAAACCTTCATATGGATCTGGTTCGAAATTCATCAACCCTTCTATCGCTGCTTTGGTGCCTTTCCACTTGTAGTTGGCAAGCGGTGCCACTTGTGAATAACGGTCGGATACTGGACGAACCATTCCGCCTTGATAACGGAGCTCTGAAAAATTATCCGGACGTTTAGGCGTTTCTATCCTATCTGGATATGGTTCAAAGAAAGTGCCGCCTATGGAATAGATGGTTGGGATATCAAGGGCATCCATCCAAATCATTGGTTTTTCGCCAACATGTCCATGACCATGCCATAGGTTTTTAGGCGTGATCAAGAAATCTCCTTCTTCCATGAAGATCCTTTCTCCCTGCACGATGGAGTAGGCACCTTCACCATTCGTAATGAAACGAAGTGCACTTTGGGAATGACGGTGGGAAGGGGCCACTTCACCTGGCAACAATAGCTGGACCGCTGCATATAGCGTTTGTGTTGTCGAAGCCCATCCCCAAGGCTGGCGATAAGTAAGGCCAGGGTTTTGAAAATAAATCGCCCTGCGCTCCCCGCCTCGGTCAGGTGTGAAGATTTCGGCTGCTTCCATCAATTTTTTTGTCAAAAGCTCTTCTTTCCATAAATAGGCATACGCATGGGGTTTAGGTTCATGGTCCATCAGAGCGGGAATGGCTTCCCACAACGGCCCAAGGTTATACTGCTGAATATCCTTTGTAAAATCTTTTACGATTGTACTATTCATGTATTCCGATTTTTCAGCCATATTAGTCCCTACTTTCTTTTTTATCTTGCCTCACTGGATTTTAGAAAGATTTCGCTTGATTTGATCATAGTGTCCTGAAACATGCTCATCGATGAAGTGATCGACTATATAAGAAACTGGTTTGTTTCCGAATTTAGCGAAATTCCGGTGTGGCGATTCTTTGGATAGTGTTTCTTCATCTAAATTCTTGAGACTGCTCTCCACTTTATATTTAAGCTCCTCCACTTGCTTCATGACATCATCGACAGCAAGTTTGTCAGTATCGGTAACTGCCGCCAATCGGGCTGGATCTTGCAATCCACGTCCCCATTCGGCTCCAGGCATCGCTATTACAGTTTCCACTTCACCTAACCAATAAGGAATGGCTTCAGCTAAATGGGAGAGTATCTGCATGATCGACCATTCATCCTCTGCTGGTTTAAATCGGATCGTTTCTTCCGGTAGGTTTCCCGTAGTCTCTAGAATATGGTCGATTGATTGTTGAACCGATTGGATTGATGTCCCGATTTCCTGATAAGCCATTTTATTTTCCCTCCCCGACACGTCTCACACGATTTTCAAGATAACCTATTTTGTCGATTTCGATTTTGACAACGTCACCATCTTTTAAGAACACTTGTGGATCACGGGCTACTCCTACCCCACCCGGTGTTCCTGTGAGTACGATGTCACCTGGTTCAAGAGTCATTAAGTTCGATAAGAATTCAACTAGATATTTCACATCGAATACGAAGTTGGATGTATTCGTTTTTTGGCGTTCTTCACCATTTACCGTTAATCGGACATTTAAGCCTGATGGATCGGAAAGTTCATCTGAAGTGACTAACCAAGGCCCCATCGGAGCACTTCCTTCAACCGTTTTCCCTTGTAGCCATTCAAGTGTACGACGTTGGATATCACGGTAAGTGACATCATTCGCAATTGTATAACCAGCTACATAATCAAGAGCATCTTCTTTTGAAACATTACGTGCCCTTTGTCCGACTACAAAAGCGAATTCCGCTTCATAATCTAGTTGCTCTGAGATTGGGAAAAACGGTATATCATCCTGGGGACCGATTACTGTATTGGCGAACTTTGCGAATACTACAGGGAATGGCGGCAGTTCACGACCCATTTCAGCAATGTGTTCACGGTAGTTATGTCCGACACAAATAATTTTGCTTGGCTTTTGGACAGGTGCCTCAAGTTTTATATTTTCAATTTCATGGACCAATTGATGTCTGAAGGAATCAAGATTGTTAATAGCGTAGTCCGCAGCCTTTTGCGCGATGGAAAGGCTTTCATTCCCTCCCTGTAAAAACTCCTCCATTGTTGCAGGGACATACGCGTCAGCGATTTGTTCACTGCGAAGTTTCCCCTCGCTTTCTAGAAGAGCTTGATAGGCATAGTTCAAGTCAACTACAACATCATTTGGGTAAATTGCACCAATACGTTTAAATCCTTGACTGCTGAAAGTTACTAATTTCATATTTCATTCTCCTTTATTAATCTGGATTTTTATTAAAACTCTTTTTGATGCCACCATCCTAATTCTGCTGTATTTGCTTCGCAAACCAGAATTTGAATGACTGTACACCTTATCCTTTTCACTTATAGATAACATTGTTCACTATTTATATAAATAATAACTCAATTTTCGGAATATTGTCAAGGAAGTATTGCAAATTTTTGCGCAAATGTTATCATCTACACCATTATCAGTACTGCGGAATCAAAAAATGAACTAAAGTTATTCATTTAATAGGAAAGTATATTGATAGCTTCAGCAGCAGGCGGTTACGTATATTTTAGAGATTCTGATATACTAGACCTAAATTAAAACAGATTAGGGAGATTGATTTATGGAAATCGTAAAATCCGGTTCGACGATTCAATCATTACAAATAGGGATGAGCATCATAGATTTACTTGCTTCCCAAAGAACTCCTTTAAGATTCTCTGATATTCAGGAATTAACGGAAATAACGAAAAGTAACCTCTATAAGTATTTAAATACTTTGACTCAACTGGAGTTACTATATCGCGATAAGACAACCGGTATGTATCACCTTGGGAGCAAATTGATTCAATACGGAATGGCAGCTATAGGAAATGAGGATGTTACGAGCAGAATAACTCCTTATTTACAGGAAATCAGTCACCATACTTCTTGCACGGTCCTTTTTTCCGTTTGGACATATGATGGACCAATCACGGCAAAAATATGGAATTCCAACCAAAACTTAAACATCGGGGCACAGTTAGGTACGCGACTTCCGCCATCATCCTCTTCCGGAAAAGTATTCACTGTATTTCAGGATCCTTCCTTGACGGCGGAATGGATTGAAAAAGATCGTAATGTTGCGGGCTCGTTCCTTAAAGAAACAAATGAATATGATGAAATTCGGAAATACAAAATAGCTTTTGCCAAAGAACCTCTTGTACCATCGGTTTCCTCCATGTCCATTCCGGTTTTTAATTATAATTCGGAATTGTTGGGAGCGATCACTGCCGTTGGGTTCACCGAAAGCATTCCTGATCATTATGAAGATCCTTTAAGCGACTATTTAAGGAAGAGCTGTTTGGAAATCTCGAATATATTCGGTTATTCCGCTGAATAGGAAAAAAGCAGGAAGAAGGATGGCGACCATTCCTTTTTCCTGCTTTTAGATGTTTCATGGCTTCCGCTTATATGTCCAAATCCGGTTATGATTGGATGTTTCAGGAAAAGAATCCCCTGCATCAAGCTTTACCATTTTCGGATTCACTACCGTGCTGCCCGTTTCACCGATTTCTACGTAGGTCCCATTATTAGGTGCCTTCTGACCTGGCTTAAATTGACGATTTTGCCCCATAGATTTCACCCCTTTGCATGCTTTCCCTGTTATTATTACCAGGTTCCTTCCTTTCATGTCAGAAAAATTAGGAAAGCGGCTTTAACAAAAAAAGCGTCTGCTCAGAGCAGACGCCTTTTTTGGTTAAGACATTAAGTCAACCAGGACCGCCTTTTGGGCATGAAGGCGATTTCCGGCTTGGTGGAAAACGACGGAATTAGGTCCATCGATGACTTCAGCCGTAACCTCTTCCTCCCGATGTGCAGGCAGGCAATGCATGAATAAATAATCTTCTTTGGCAAGTTTTACTAGATCACCATTGATTTGATAATCTTTAAAAGCTTCTAATCGGATACCATTCTCGACTTCCTGCCCCATGGAGGTCCAAACATCTGAATAGACGATATCCGCATCTTTTATGGCCTCCGAAGCTGAGGTTGTCACCAAAATTTCACTGCCAGTCTCCTCTGCCACTTGTTTAGCATAGGCGACGACCTTTTCATCAGGTTTGTAGGCGTCAGGACATCCAATGGAAAAATCCATTCCCATTTTTGCACAGCCTACCATCAATGAATTGGCAACATTATTGCCATCACCGATATAACTCATCTTCAAGCCCTTTAATTGCCCTTTTATCTCGATGATCGTCAAGAAGTCAGCAAGCACCTGACAGGGATGTGCAAGATCTGTTAATCCATTGATGACTGGGATAGAAGCATTTTCTGACAATTCCAGGATTTTTTCATGCTCGAAGGTACGAATCATGATGCCGTCAATGTATTCAGAAAGGACTTTTGCAGTATCGGAAATAGTTTCACCACGTCCAATTTGCAAATCATTGCCACTCAGGAACAAAGCGTGTCCGCCAAGCTGCATCATGCCCACTTCAAAAGAAACACGGGTACGGGTAGACGATTTTTCGAAGATCATCCCCAGCGTTTTCCCTTTTAAAGGGGTATATTCTTCACCAGCTTGCAATTTGCCTTTAATGGTCTGTGCCAGCTTTAACAAATCTGCAATTGCCGTTGGTGTAGACTCTTTCATGGTCAAAAAATCTTTTCCATTTAAAATCTTCGCTTGTGTCGGTGCCGTCATTGAACTCATACGTGTGACACTCCTTTCGTATATGGTACAAGCCACTCCTGAAGCGAGGTAACCCCTGGATCAGCATTTTCTACCGATTGTAGATAGGCCTTGAACGTCTCTTCTTCCGTAAATGCAAGCAGTCGGTATTTCGCTGCAAGTAACCTTAGCTTCTTATCTTCTTCCGTTGTTCCATATGCCAAAACGACCGCCGCATTTCCTTCATTTAACCATTTATCAAAATCTGAGTTCCCCAATGTCAAATCTGCTTCTTTGATTTGCACTAACAAATCTTCACTTAATTGGACTGATCCTGATTGATAAACACCTGTAGTATGTTTAGCTTTTTGAGCATGGAACACTTTTGTCAACGCTTCATTTACCGTATCCCCGATGGCGATTCCTTCACCTGTTGATTTCATTTCCGGACCTACCTTCGAATCAAGGCCGCTTAGCGCAAATGTAGAGAATACGGGATATTTGACGACTGCATATGGAATTTCATCCATTAAGCCCGTTTTTTCGAATGCATTCGACAATGAATATTTCCCAAGCAATATTTTTGTCGCTATTTGTACCAAGGGTACATCGGTCACTTTACTGATGATTGGAATTGTCCGACTTGCACGAGGATTCACTTCCAATACATATACACTATTTCCCTCAATTACGAATTGGATGTTCATAAGCCCTTTATAACCAAGTTCACTAACAAGTTTTTTAGCATAAAGGGTCATTTTATCTTTGATATCATCCGTTAAGGATTGAGCTGGCAATAATGCCATGCTATCCCCTGAATGGACGCCTGCTTTCTCTATATGTTCGGCAATGATGGGAATGTATACATCATTTCCATCCGCAATCAAATCGATTTCGGCTTCCTTCCCTGGAATATAGGAATCGATCAACACGGGATAGACAAGTGCCGTTCCATTTGCCATTCTATTCAACAAGCTTTCCTTGGAGCGGATGATTTCCATTCCCTGGCCGCCTATTACATAGGATGGGCGTAAGAGCACCGGATAGCCGATTGCCTCTGCATGGGCAATTAATTGTTCTTCACCATTAGCCATTGAACCTGGTACATGGGGGATATCCAGTTTCTGAAGAAGCTGATAAAAACGATCACGATCTTCTAATTGATCAAGTGTATCGAAGGATGTCCCCAACAAATTGACACCGTATTCTTCCAGGCCTTTTGCAAGGTTTATTGCAGTCTGCCCACCAAATTGGACGATAACGTCTTTTATGTCTTCCGCTTCTATTACATTAAGAACATATTCAAGGGTCAACGGTTCGAAATAAAGGCGATCTGCCGTCGCAAAATCCGTGCTCACCGTTTCCGGATTATTATTGATCATGATCGTTTCAACATTTTCATCCTGGAGTGCATAAACACCGTGAACCGAACAGTAATCAAATTCTATTCCCTGTCCGATGCGGATCGGACCGCTGCCAATCATCAAGACTTTCTTTTTATCAGTTTTTTGCTGTTCGTTCTCACCAAAATATGTTGAATAGTGATAGTTTGTATGTGATTCGAATTCGGCTGCACATGTATCAACCGTTTTGTAGACCGCCGTAATGCCTAGTGATTTGCGGTGTGCTCTCACTTCCATCTCACTTACTTTCCATACGGAAGCAAGATAGCGGTCGGAAAAGCCCTTTTCCTTGTATGTCTGAAGTTCTTCCCTTGTTACCTGATCGATTGCCTTCGCTTCAATCTCCATTTCGCTTTGGATCAATGAAGCAAAGGATTTAAGGAAGAAATAATCTATGGCTGTCGCTTCATGGATTTCTTCAATGGTCACGCCTTTTCTAAGCATTTCAAAAATGACAAAGATTCGTTCATCCGATTTTTCGGCAAGCTTTCCCCAAAGTTCAGGAACGGTTTTATTTTTCAGCGATGATAGCTGCAGCCCAATCGTTTTCAATTCCAAAGAATCTACGGCCTTTTGGACTCCCCCCTCAAAGCTGCGGTGTAAAGCCATCACTTCACCAGTCGCCTTCATCTGTGTTCCCAATTTGCGGTCGGCGGTCGTGAATTTATCGAATGGCCACCTCGGAAACTTCACAGCTACATAGTCAAGCGCAGGTTCGAAGCTTGAATAAGTGCTTTTCGTTACAGGATTGATGAGCTCCGATAAATCGTAGCCGACAGCGAGCTTCGCCGCTATGCGGGCAATGGGATAACCTGTTGCTTTTGAAGCTAGTGCCGATGAACGGCTGACGCGCGGGTTCACTTCTATTAAATAATATTGCTTGCTATTCGGATCAAGTGCAAATTGAATGTTACAGCCGCCTATGATACCTAAAGCAGAGATGATTTTAATGGAAGCGGCACGCAGCATCTGAAACTCATCATCCGATAAAGTCTGTGATGGTGCCACGACGATCGAATCACCTGTATGGATCCCTACCGGATCGATATTTTCCATATTACAGATGGTGATGCACGTATTGTTGCCATCTCGCATAACCTCATATTCGACTTCCTTATAACCAGCTATGCTTCTTTCAATCAAGCATTGTGTAATTGGGCTTTCTTGCAGTCCGCCCCGTACAAGTTCCTTAAAGGTATCCAGTGAATCGGCAATACCACCGCCAGTTCCGCCGAGTGTATAAGCGGGACGTACGATGATGGGGAAACCGATTTTGTCGGCAAAAGCCCGCGCTTCTTCAAGTGTATGGACAATCGTACTGTCGGGAACGGGTTCACCTATTTCAAACATCAACTCACGGAACAGCTCACGATCCTCCCCTTTTTTGATGGAATCGATCGGAGTTCCCAATAATTTGACTTTATATTTTTCAAGTATTCCAGCATCATCCAACTGATAAGCTAGGTTCAATCCTGTTTGACCGCCTAATGTAGCGAGCAGGCCATCCGGCTTTTCTTTGGAAATGATCTTTTCCAGTACATCAACCGTTAAAGGTTCGAAATAGACAGCATCCGCATTCATGTCATCAGTCATGATCGTTGCAGGATTGTTGTTGACCAGGATGACTTTATATCCTTCTTCCTTTAAAGCAAGGCAGGCCTGTGTACCTGCATAATCGAATTCGGCGGCCTGCCCGATGACAATCGGCCCCGAACCAATCACTAAAATGGTCTGTATCGTGTCGTCCTTAGGCATAAGCTTTTTCTCTCCCGCTATAATCATTTATCATTTGTAAAAAGTCATTGAATAGTAATGAACTCTCGATAGGTCCCGGATTTGCCTCTGGGTGGTACTGGGTAGTGAAGATTGGCAAGTCTTCATGCATGAGTCCCTCAACCGTGTCATCATTCACGTTTCTGAATCTCACTTGCAGCGATGTTCCTTGTAGGCTCGGTTCATCAACCTCATAACTATGGTTCTGCGAACTCATATACACCTTTTTCGTTTTCAAATCGACCACGGGCTGATTTGCACCGCGATGTCCAAACAGCATTTTTTTTGTATTCCCGCCTAAGGCAAGGGCCGTTAATTGATGACCGAGGCAGATGCCCATCGTTGGGAAATTCGTAATGATCTTTTTAATGTTTCCTAAGAGGTATTCAAGCTGTTTTGGATCCCCAGGCCCATTTGAAAGCAAAATACCATCTGGCTTCAAGTCCTTGATTTGCTCGAATTCAGTATCGAATGGCACGACAGAGACTCGGCAGCCCTGCTCGACCAATGAATCCAATATGGATTTTTTATAGCCGAAGTCCATCATCACAACATGCTTGTCACCTTCCCCAAAGCTCTGGACAACCTTTGTGGATACCTCGGCAACGTGGGGTGATAATCCATTCAGGCCCGGTACGACAGTGTATTTTTCTTCGGCTGTGATGACTGCCTGCATGGAACCTTCCTGTCTTATATTCTTAACGACCGCTCTTGTGTCAACATGGCTTAAAAGAGGAATGTTCCACTTGTCTAAATATTCGCCAAGTGAATATTTAGCCTGATAATGGGAATGGCTCATATTTCCTTCATATACAATCACACCGGCAACATGCGGCTTCTTACTTTCAAAATCATGTTCATTGATTCCATAATTCCCTATTAGCGGGTATGTGAAGATGACAATCTGGTCCTTATATGAAGGATCTGTCAGCACTTCTTGATATCCGGTCATTCCTGTGAAAAAGACAATCTCTCCAGTGATTGTTTTTTCAGTCGATTTAGTCAGCAGCTCGCCTTCAAAGACGGAACCATTCTCTAAATATAGATAGCTTTTCATGATCTTCACCTCTTTAGATGATGTATATTTATATATACAATAGCATAATTATTCATTTTGTTCTATAAAAATTCAATAAATTTAGACGGTTTGTTTTATTGCCAATACTTTTTTAATTTTATATATAGCCCTATCGATCTCAGGTTCGGTAACTGTCAGGGATGGGAGTAAACGAAGTACTTTAGGGCCTGCACTCAATACAAGTAAGCCCTCTTCTTGGAGTTCCATTAAAAACACCTGAACATCTTGTTTACATTCAATTCCGACCATCATTCCCAGACCGCGAATCTCTTTCACTTCTTCCATGTCCTTCAATGCTTTTGCCAATTCACTTTCAAGGTATTCAGCCTTTTTAACGGTTTCTTTTAAAAACCCTGATTGAAAAATTTCCTTTAATACGGCTTCGGCTGCAGAGACACTTACGGGATTGCCTCCAAAAGTGGATCCATGACTTCCAGGGTTAAAGAACTCAGACAGCGCTTCCTTCCCAATCATCGCCCCGATTGGCAGGCCATTTCCCAGCCCCTTTGCTGAAGTGATGATATCCGGTTGGATATTGAAATGCTGAAATGCAAATGGTTTCCCTGTACGTCCTATCCCAGTCTGAATTTCATCTATGATGAGGAGAGCTCCGTGTTCTTGGCATTTGGTTTGAATCACGTCCAGATATGATTGCTGTACAACATGGATGCCGCCTTCTCCTTGAATGATTTCAATCATTACAGCTGCCGTATTTTCATCAATGGCTGCTGTCATGGCATCATTATCATTAAATGGAACATATTCGAACGAAGCCAGCATCGGTCCGAAACCAGTCTTGATTTTTTCCTGCCCCGTTGCAGCCATCGTCGCAAACGTACGGCCGTGGAAAGACTGCTGACATGTGACAATTTTGCTTTTCCCGGTAGCTTTTCGTGCTAGTTTGATAGCTGCCTCATTCGCCTCGGCACCGCTGTTGGCAAAGAACACCCGACTTAAACCAGAGGCATCAGCCAACATTTTTGCTGTCCGTTCCTGTATGGAACTTTGAAACATGTTCGATACATGCCAATATTTATTAAGTTGTTCCGTCACGGCCATTTTTACTTTCTCATGACAATGTCCAAGATTCAAAACCCCGATTCCGGATGTGAAATCCAGATACTCTTTACCTGTTGCACTCGTAATCTTCAATCCTGACGCTTTTCTTGGCTCAATGTTCCACCTTGCATATGTTGGAAATAAAGAACTCATTGAAATACCCCTTCCTCCTGAAGAAATTTCGTACCGATGAATTGTCCGCCTTGATAAAAATGATCTTTCCCGCTAACGATCATCACTTCTTCAATCCCTTTATTCAGCACCGACAAAGCTGTATTGACTTTCGGGATCATTCCGCCATGGATACTTCCATCCATGATCATATTCTTCGTTTCCGTTTCATTCAATTTCTCAATGATCTGCCCATTCTTCAAGACCCCTTGAACATCGGTCACAAATAAACACATATCAGCCGATAGTGCCTTCGCTACAGACCCGGCAGCCATATCGGCATTCACATTTAATTTAGTGCCTTCTTCGGTAGATGAAATGGGCGTCAATACCGGACAATAACCTTTTTCGAATAAAAGTCCGAATAATTCCGTATTGACTTGTTGTATTTCACCAACAGCCCCAAGTTTCTGTTCATCGATATAATCACCTGTGAGAATTCCGCCGTCAGAGCCATTTAAACCGACTGCCTTGATGCCATGAGCTGCCAATTTATGAACGAGGCTACGGTTCGATTTGCCTGCCAGCATAAGTTCCACGATTTCCAGCACTTCAGCGGTCGTTTTTCTTAACCCATCTTCAAATACTGGTTCAATTTCAAATTTTTCAAGCATTGAATTTATATCAGGGCCGCCTCCATGCACAAAGACGATATGGTAGCCGCGGTTTTGTAACTCTTTAACACTATTGAAAAATGACTCCGATAACTCATTAATGATGCTGCCGCCGCACTTTATGACTAATATGTTCATACTTTTCACCTCTACGAACGGTAGCTTCCGTTTATTTTCACATAATCATAGGTTAGATCGCAGCCCCATGCCGTGCCTGATTCATTACCATCTTTCAAATAAACATTTATGATGATACTTTCATTTTCCAAGTATGCTTTGGCATCTTCCTCAGAAAACATAATCGGCTCACCATCTTTAAGTACGACGATATCACCAAAAACGATTGTAGTTTGATCCGGATTGAATACCACTCCGCTTCTTCCCATTGCAGCTATGATTCGTCCCCAGTTTGCATCCGCTCCAAAAGCTGCCGTTTTCACTAGATTTGAACCAACTATCGTCTTCGCCATCATCTGTGAATCTTGTTTCGTATGCATGCCATGAACATTCACTTCAATCAGTTTTGTGGCACCTTCTCCGTCTTTAGCAATTTGTTTGGCGAGATTTTCCGAAGTTTGCTTTAATAATTCCAGGAAGATGGACCATTCTGGATGGTTAGGTGTCAAAGGTTCATTATTCGCTTCTCCATTTGCGAGCACCAACACCATGTCATTCGTTGAACAGTCGCCATCAACCGTGATTTGATTGAATGTATCATTTGTAATGGAGGATAGTGCTTGCTGTAAGTCATCCGGTTCAATTACAGCATCCGTCGTAATGAAGCCGAGCATTGTGGCCATGTTTGGATGAATCATTCCAGAACCCTTTGCAGCACCGCCCATTTTCACGGTTTTACCGTCAATGATTGTTTCATAACCACAGCTCTTGGTTACGATATCCGTTGTTAAAATGGCGGTACCAAAAGCTTCAGCAGCTTCAGGCGTATTTTCTGGCTGCAATGACTCTATGCCTTTTCTTACCTTTTCCATTTCCATGAATTCCCCTATGACACCCGTTGAAGCCACTGCAAATGAATGGTCCTCCAAACCGAACTTTTGAGCCGCAAGCTTCCTCATTTCATTTGCATCTTTTAAACCCTGTTCACCTGTACAAGCATTCGCACAAGCACTATTCACTACTATGCCGTGGAGTTTTCCAGTAACCGCAATACTATCTTTCGTTACATTGATTGGAGCGGCTTGAACTACATTTTGTGTATAAACCGCCGCCGCTGATGCTGGAACATCGGTAAAAATGATGCCAACGTCCTTTTTAGAATAGCGTAATCCTGCATGGACACCTGACGCTTTGAACCCTTGGGGCATTAAAATGTTTCCTTCTTGAACTTGTTTGATTTCCTCAACTGGCTGTAGTGTATTCATTGTTTCCCTCCAAAGTTTACGGATATATCGGACTGTTCCATAGTCCTGCCGTTTCTTCTAGTCCCATTACTATATTTGCATTTTGAATGGCCTGCCCTGCAGCACCCTTCACTAAATTATCAATAACCGAAACCACCGTTACCTTACCTGTCCTTTCATCATAATCAATGCCAATGTCGCAAAAGTTCGATCCATATACCTGTTTCGTGGATGGAAAGCGATCAAGGGGCTGTACCCGGACAAATGGGTGGTTCTCGTATACGGTTTCGTATAAATCTTTTAATTCAACATTTGAGGTTTCCCGATTTACCTTTATATACATCGTTGCCATAATGCCTCTTGTCATTGGAACAAGATGGGTATTAAATGTAATGGGCTGTAAACCTGATGACCATCGCCCGAGCTGTTGTTCGATTTCCGGTATGTGTTGATGTTGATTCACCTTATATATCCTAAAGTTCTCATTCATTTCACTATAATGGGTGACTGCCGAAAGTGATTTACCCGCCCCTGAAACCCCGGACTTTGCATCGATGATCACATCGGCAGCTGCTCCGGCCAATCCTTCAGTGAATAAAGGGGCAAGACCTAATAGTGAAGCGGTTGGGTAACACCCAGGATTTGCAATAATCGCCGCTTTTTTTATTGCTTCGGCATTCCATTCAGCCAATCCGTATACAGATTCTTCAATAATATGCTGTGGCGCGGCCTGCTTTTTATACCAGTGCTCGTATTCACCTGGAGTTTGAAGCCTGAGGTCTCCCGATAAGTCGATCACTTTAATGTCAAGGTCAGAAAATTCCGAAACCAATTGCGATGAAACACCAGAAGGAGTTGCAAGAAATACAATATCGGATTTTTTTGCAATCGCTTCCGGGTCAATTTCTTCTAATGTATCTTCCATATGCATTAAATGTGCATTTTCTTCAGATAAATTTCGACCAAATTGGGATGAAGTATGCAATGATTTTATTTTAAATTGCGGATGATTATTCAAAAACCTTATTAGTTCCATTCCCCCATAACCCGTTGCACCTACTATTGATACGTTCATAAAACCATCTCCTATAATTTCAGGTCCCTGTCAATCTTTGATTCTATTATTATAAGACTGAATAAAAATAAAATCAAATGTATTTTTATAAAATTTAAAACATAAATTCCAAATGAAAAATCATCCATCTAAAATCCTAAAATTATCCAAACTTGTTGACTACTAGGTTTTTTTTCGTTTAAATCAAAGGTAGTAATTGAGTAATGACGGTTTTTGAAAGGTGGTCATAGGCATGAATGAATTATCATTATCTAATCGGATGCATGCAATTTTAGATAATAAACAACAAGTTAAACATATGGAAAAAGGGTGCTACCTTTTTCATGAGAGCACCCCAGCAAGTGATTTGTATTACATTATTAAAGGGAAAGTGGAAGTGAGCAAGGTTGTTCCAGACGGTCGTGAATTAACTATACGCATTAGTTCGGAGAATGATTTGGTTGGGGAAACAGTCTTGTTTTCTCAAAATCCTAAATATATGATGAATGCAAAAATGATGGAAGATGGAACTGTTGCGGTTATTTCCAAAGAATCATTAGAGAAAAAAATCGCCTCCGATAGCCTTCTTGCTGTTGAGATGATGACATGGTTATCCTCTCAAAACCGTAAAAATCAGGCTAAATTCCGCGATATGCTCCTGCACGGTAAGAAAGGGGCATTTTACTCCACCCTCATCCGTTTATCAAATAGCTATGGAACTGAAGCAGAAAACGGTAAAATTATCAATCTTCCCTTTACAAACCAAGAACTCGCCAATTTTTGCGGTACTTCCCGCGAGGTGGTCAATCGAATGCTCGCTCAATTAAGGAAAAACAATGTCATCTCGATTAAAAAAGGACGCATTACGATTCTTGACTTTGACTATTTAAAACAAGAAATCGACTGTGAAAACTGTCCAATTGAAATCTGTACCATCGATTGAATCCATCCCATAAAAAGAAGCAATACATAATGCCTTACTGATCTTAATATGATTGGAGTTTATTTCAGGCTAAATCCACCCCTAGGACCTTTGAATTATTTTCATTACCTTGTGTCCTATATAAAAATGCATAAAAAAAGTATAAAAATCGATTTCGTCCATTGTCTGACATCAAATCCTGACACTATACTAATAAGGGATGGCATAGCTGCCATCCCTTAATTTTTCATTCATTAGGACAGATTACCCGCCAATGAATGACATTTCGATTTTTTCCTGTTTCTTCACCGTTCCCGCTGCCCGTTCATCCGAATAGCGGTCGTCCCTGCGGTTCCAAAGTGAAATGATGAACCCGGTCAACTCTTCATCTGTCATGTCGGAACGGAGCAATGACTTCAAGTCATGTCCCTTTCCATTAAACAGGCATGTATATAAACTTCCATTTGCAGAAAGACGTGCACGTGTACAACTTGAACAAAAAGACTCGGATACCGAGGTTATGAAGCCCACTTCTGCAGTAGTGCCCTTATAACGGAAGCGTTTTGCCACCTCCCCAAAATAATCTTCTTCAACCGGTTCAAGATCGAATTCGGTTTGAAGCATCGCAAGCAGTTCTTTTTTCGTAATGACATTCTTCAACTGCCAGCCATTTGTGTGTCCGACATCCATGAATTCAATATAGCGTAATTGAATGCCCTCATCTTTACAAAATCGGGCCATCGGCAGGATTTGAGATTCATTGGTTTCTTTTTTCACAACCATATTCACTTTAACGCCAAGCCCTGCTTCTTTGGCAGCAGCGATGCCTTCAATAACGGGCTTTATGCCGATATCCCTGCCGTTCATCTTCTTGAAAAGATCGTCATCGAGGCTGTCCAAGCTGATATTCACTCTCTGTAAACCAGCTTCCCTCAAATCCACGGCATGCTTTTTCAAGAAGACACCATTCGTGGTCAGTCCAATATCTTCAATACCTTCAATTTTAACGAGATTTGAAACCAGAGTGGCAAGATCTCTCCGGAGTAATGGTTCCCCGCCTGTCAACCTTAGTTTTTTTACACCTAAGCTTGCGAATATTTTAGAAAGCCTTACAATTTCCTCATAAGATAATAGCTCACTTTTAGGCAGGAACTGAAAATTCTCATGAAAAATTTCAGCAGGCATGCAATACGAGCAGCGAAAGTTACAGCGATCTATGACTGAAATCCTTAAATCCCTTAGTGGCCTGTCCAATGAATCTTTAATTTGACTGTTCAATTAACCACTCCTAGCCGAATGTATTAGAAAAAACCAGACCATAAAAAGTGGCTCCTTGAATGGATTCACTTTTTTTGACTGGCTTCTCATTTCTATTACAGAGATATTATTTGATTCCTAATGCAATTTTAGCATACCTGGACATTTTGTCTTTCGTCCATGGCGGACTCCAGACAATCTTTACATCCGTTTCCTTGACCTCGGGAATATCTTCCAGAACCAATTTAACTTGATCGACGATCGTCCCGGCTAGCGGACAGCCCATTGCTGTCAATGTCATCGTAACGGTAGTCAGACCTTCCTCATCCATATCCACATCATATACCAAGCCTAAATTAACGATATCTATACCAAGCTCAGGGTCAATGACCTGCTCCAAAGCTCCAAAAATAATGTCTTTTGTATCTTGATCCACTTCGATCACTCCTTTTATGGAAAAATTTCTTCGTTTTAGATTATCGGTTTCATCATTATGTCCGTATAAGCATCATAACAGATTTTGAGTGAGTACTTAAGCATTTTGCACAGTTGACAGTAAATGTTTCGTGAACCAGTCTGCTGTCTTAAGCACTCCTTCTCTACTGACCTTATGTCCAGCCTTAGGGTCAAGGATAAAATCAATTTTTCCTTCTGTCTCGTCATACCCTGCTTTGACCCCTTCATAAAAACGGTATGCATGTTGATAAGGCACAACCGGATCTTTGGCTCCATGCCAAAAAAGAAGCGGTCGGTCGGAAAGCTTATCCTGATTAAGACTCAAATCAAATGGCTTGAGCTGTTCAATCACCTTCGCAACTTCCTCATCAGTAGCTGGGAAATTAACTTTCCTTTTCTTAATCTCCTCCATTTGGAGCTCAGCATACGCGACATATGATGGGTTCCCCATTAAACTGACTCCGGCGGAAATCCATTCATAAGCAGCCAGGGCCCCATTAGTCACTATTCCCCCCATTGAGGTACCTGCTACGCCAATTCTTTCGGGCTCAATCAATTTTCGGGATAATAAATCATCCTTCAACAAAGATAAATCCTGGATTGTTTGTAAAACCATTTCCCAAAAACGGGGCATCATTTGAGATTCACTTAAACCGGCTTCCCTTTCCCCATGATGAATCACATCAGGCAGAAGCACACGAAACCCCTTTTCAGCCAATAAATAAGCATAGTGTAGATTATGTTCTTTTGCACTTTGAAAACCATGTATAAAAATTATAAGCGGCAATTCCTGATTGAAAGTGGTTTCTTTCCCTAGGTGCAATACAGGAATTTGTCCTATTAGTTCTTTTTCAATTATTATCAAGTTAACCCCTCCGAATAATTTGTTCCGGTCTTTCCAATACCATTATCAAAATGGATTCCATTCCTTTAAACCTGAGCTTCGCTTTAATTATAATAATCCTGGATATAGTAATATCATACAGGAATGCATAAAGTATGAAAAAGATTTACATTTACCTTAAAATAGGCTTAACAATATTTGCATATAATGAAATCAAAAAGAACAGAAGGTGTGTACATGGCTGAGAAACATTTAATCGTATTGGATCTTGATGGTACTTTACTTACAGATAACAAAACAATTTCTTCAAGGACTAAAAAAACACTCCTAAAACTAAAGGAAGATGGACACGAGGTTATGATCGCCACCGGGCGTCCCTTTCGCTCAAGTGAACAATATTACCGGGAATTGGGGTTGACTACACCAATCGTTAATTTCAATGGCGCTTTCGTCCATCACCCATTACATACAAGCTGGGGGGTATACCACTCTCCTCTGGATATAAATGTTGCGAAAGATATTGTCGAAGCCTGTGATCAGTTTAAATTTCACAACATCATCGCTGAAGTCCGGGATGAAGTTTATGTCCATTATCATGATGAAAAGTTGATGAACATGTTCAATCTAGGAAATCCGATCATGAAGACCGGTGACTTGCGCGATTACCTTCAGGATTCCCCAACTTCGATGCTGATTCACACAGATAGTGAATTCGTAGGACAGATTCGCCAGCATTTATCCGATGTCCATGCAGAATTGGTCGATCATCGCCGCTGGGCAGAGCCTTTTCATATCATCGAAATAATAAAAAGCGGGTTAAGTAAAGCCGTAGGGCTAAAACGCGTATCCAACTATCTGGAGATTCCCCAAAACAGGATAATCGCTTTCGGTGATGAAGATAATGATTTGGAAATGCTCGAATATGCGGGAACCGGGGTGGCCATGGGGAATGCGATCTCACCAGTAAAAACGGTAGCAAATACGACTACATTGACGAATGAAGAAGATGGTATAGCCGTCTTCCTCGAAGAAAAATTCAATATAAAAGCCTAATCCGTCATTTTTTACCTTCATAATCTCCACCTTTCAAGCCAAACTAATATGGACAACAGATTCATTCCGTTGTCGACAACGCTCAGAATCGGAGGAGATAAGAATGGGTAAAAGCAGTAAATCTAAACGATTTGTTCAGCAGGGCAAAGAAAGTGTTGCCAGGCATGCCGAAAAAATCCCTTATCACACTACGTTTGAAGAGGCTGAAAAAGACAGGTTAAGAATTATGTCTGAACAAAGCTATGGTGGCTTCTAATGGGAAACAAATTATTCCAAAAGGCTAGGGAATTTGTTGAAGAAGCTCTCCACTCTGAGCATGACGGTGACCAGCATAAGACAGAGGAAATCGCTAAAAACGCTCTTTCATCAGCTTTTGCCAATACGACCGAGGCTGAAAAAGAACAATTGCGAGAACTTCAGGAAGAGCTGGAAAATCACTCTAAATAATGTGAAAGCCTCCAGGATTCCTGGAGGCTTTCACTTTGTTTTCATCAATTGTTATTTCGTGCCTTACCGCCTTTTGTGGCCTTGATTATTTGTTAATATCATTCCCTGCGGAAAGTTCCAACAATGCCTGACGTTTCTATGATGTTCGTGAAAGCATGTGGGTCCACTTCCTTGATGATCTTTTCAAGGTCATAAAGTTCATACCTTGTAATGACAATCAATAGCATTTCCTTATTTTCGTTGGTGAACGCACCTTTAGCGGGAACCCTTGTAATTCCGCGAACTAACTTAGCATGGATTGCCTGTTTAAGCTCTTCGCTTTTCTTTGTAATGATCATGGCCGTAAGCTTTTCATGACGTGTATGTATCGCGTCCACGACACGGGTCGATGTGTAAAGGGTAACAAGCGTGTACAAAGCTTTTTCCGGTCCATAAACAGCACCTGCCGTTACAATGATCACGCCATTCAGCAGAAATAAATAAGTACCTACAGGTTTATCCTTCTTCCGTGAAAGAAGCATGGCGATAATATCCATTCCGCCAGTCGATGCACCGTATTTCAAGGTGATCCCCACACCTACTGCAGCTATGACTCCACCAAATACCGCATTCAATAATATGTCAGGTGACCAGCGTGTAATCGGAATGATTTCCATAAAGAAGGACATCAAGGCAACGCTGAGGAAACTATAAAATGTGAAAGACTTTCCAACCTTTCGCCAAGCAATGATCGTTACTGGAATGTTCAATAAAAACAATAGAATACCTGTTGATACATCAAAAGGAGCAAAAGATCCAATCATCCTCGATAGAAGCTGGGCCACTCCCGTAAAGCCGCTTGCATATACGTTTGCCGGTATTAGAAAAAAGTTCATTGCAACGGCATTAAGCAATGCGCCCACCACAACTATGATAATTTTCTTCATTTCACCACTGTACATCCTAAAAAACCTCCATTTCACCCTTATTCTATTATCTTTTTACCCTTAATTATTTATTCTATTTACGTAGAGATTGAATTTTTACCGTTACGTGCTACACTAAAAAGTAGAGTGACCACTCATTTTCTGAAAATTGTAAAAAGAAAGCAGGTGTATTATGGCTATCACAATTCTTGCAGATAGTGCATGTGATTTGCCGTTGTCTTTCTATAAGGAAAACAATGTTTCATTAATCCCTTTACAAGTCCATCTTGACGGGGAAAATTATGAAGATTTACTTACCATTAATTCTCACGAAGTCTATCAGGCGATGCTTGAAGGAAAAACCCCGAAAACATCGCAAGCTTCCCCAGAATACTTTATAGAACTTTTCACACAGTTTGCCAAAGAGAAAAAACAAGGGATTTATATAGCCTTTTCCTCTGAGTTATCTGGAACATATCAAACGGCAGTGATGATTCTTAATCAGGTGAAGGAAGAGTACCCTGACCTTGACATTGAAATCGTCAATACGAAATGCGCTTCGATGGGCGTCGGTTTAATTGTAAAGAAAGCAGCCGATCTGGCAGCCAACGGTGCCACTAAAGAAGAAATCCTGGCTGCCATCGAATTCCAAACCCGGCATATGGAGCATCTATTCACTGTAGATAACCTTGAATATCTGGCCCGTGGCGGCCGTATCTCCAAGACATCTGCCCTTGTTGGCGGTTTATTAAACATTAAACCGTTATTGCATGTTGAAGATGGGAAGCTTGTTCCGCTTGAAAAGATACGCGGCAAAAAGAAATTGATTAAACGTGTAATCGAATTAATGCATGAAAGAGGCAAAAACTTAACAACCCAAACGATTGCCATCAGTCATGGTGACGATGAAGCAACTGCCCTGGAATGGAAGGAAGCCATCCAAAATGAATTCGGGACAACCGACTTCATGATCCATACAATTGGCTCCGTCATCGGTGCACATGCCGGTCCTGGCACAATTGCCCTCTTCTTCTTAAACGATACCCCTGAGAAATCATAAACATACATACTCCCTTCCATAATTGTGAACAATATATATTGATCAGATAATGGAAGGGAGTTTTCACTATGTCCAAAACAGCCGATGACAATAAAAGGCCAAAAGATAACCAAGCGAGAAATGCTGAAAAAAATATCGCATATCAGGAAAACCTTGCTGCAGGTAAGCACTCCTATTCGAAGAAAACGGACCACAAATGAAGCGTGGGGCTTGTCCCCTCGCTTTTTTATATCGTTTAGATAGTTGTCTTCCTAACATACTTTCTCTATAATAAAGGAAATAAACCCTGCTGGAGGTAAGTGATGGCAAAGGAAAATTCATTTGATATTGTTTCGAAAGTAGACTTTTCAGAGGTAACGAATGCAGTTACCATGGCTATGAAGGAAATACAGACACGCTATGATTTCAAAGGGAGCATAAGCAGCATCACCATTGAAAAAGAAGACTTGGTTTTAGTATCCGACGATGAATATAAGCTCGAACAGCTGAAGGATGTTCTCATCAGTAAACTCATTAAACGTGACGTACCCGTCAAGAACCTGGATTATGGCAAATTAGAAGGGGCTTCTGGCGGGACCGTTCGCCAACGGGCCAAGCTAATTCAAGGCATCGATAAGGAGCAAGCTAAAAAGATCAATACCATCATTAAAAATAGCGGCCTTAAAGTAAAAAGCCAGATCCAGGATGATCAAATCCGGGTTACCGGTAAGAACCGGGATGATTTACAAGGAATCATTTCCGCTATTCGGGGCGCTGATCTGTCCATTGATGTACAATTCTTAAATTACCGCTAAGTATGAAGGCCTCACCTGTTGGTGGGTCTTTTTTTATTTGTTTCAACTGCCTCCTTCAGCGTTCATCCCCCATTTCCTTCAAATGAATCGCCTTCATGGAACATGGAAAGACTAGTCATGTTCTCTTCAGTTAAAACATTAAACATGATTTTTTTGGGTATTTTTTCCATGTTTTCTTTTTCCTAAAAGAAGGAATAGAGAAAGCGTAGATAATTAAATGGGAGGCGTTTATATCTTGACTACTCAAAATCAGAACAAGCAAGGATTTCCACCTCAACATCAGCAGCATCAACCTGGATTGGAAACAAAAATGGAACCGAACCCTGATTCAGTTAAAGCTGCCTACAAAGGAAGCGGCAAATTAAAAGGTAAAACGGCAATCATAACAGGAGGAGACAGCGGAATCGGTAAATCAGTTGCCATTTACTACGCTAAAGAAGGAGCGAATGTGACAGTTGCATACTTGGATGAACACGAGGATGCCAAAGCGACAAAAGAATTGATCGAAAAAGAAGGCCAAAAATGTTTACTCATTTCCGGTGATATCGGTGATGAAGCCTTCTGCCAGGATGTCGTCAAAAGAACGGTTGAAGAATTTGGCGGTTTGGACATTCTTGTCAACAACGCCGGAGAACAGCATGTGCAGACAAGTATCCTGGACATTTCGGCTGAACAATTGGAAAAAACGTTCCGCACGAATATTTTCTCGATGTTCCACTTAACTAAAGCTGCATTGAAGCACCTGAAAAAAGGAAGCAGCATCATTAATACAACCTCTATCACAGCCTATCAGGGCAACCCAAAACTAATCGATTACTCTTCAACAAAAGGTGCCATACTGGCATTTACAAGAGCCCTGTCGAACTCCATCTCAAAAGATGGCATCCGAGTGAATGGTGTTGCGCCAGGTCCGATCTGGACACCGTTGATTCCTGCCTCATTCGGCGAAGAGGATGTTGCCAAATTCGGGCAGGATACTCCAATGGGCCGTGCAGGGCAGCCAGAGGAATTGGCACCAGCCTATGTATATTTGGCAAGTGATGATTCATCCTATGTAAGTGGACAAGTCATCCATGTAAACGGCGGGACCGTTGTAAACGGATAAGACCTTACCTTTCCAAAAGCAGTGGATTTCACAAATTGAAATCCACTGCTTTTGCTCTTTCATGCAGGATATTCCCGGTTAACGCGGAATATATGAGTGGGAAGGAGTGGAGTCATTTTTGAAAAATATTGTAGATCCATGGTTCACGGTTCAGGGATTGGACTCAAAAACGTTTGCAATCAGTGAATATGGTCATTGGGAGAAAGTTCATTCCTTTTTATTACTAGGGGAGACCCGTGCTGCGTTAATCGATACAGGGTTAGGCATCGATTCGATTAAGCGGATTACAGACCAGCTTACAGATCTTCCGATCATCGTCCTGACCACACACGTTCATGCTGACCATATTGGCGGTCACGGTGATTATGACACAATTTATGTTCATGGTGATGATGCCAATTGGCTGATTAATGGCATTGCAGGTTTGTCCTTGGAACAAATAAGAAAGGACATGGCCCGGGATATCACATTACCCATACCCGAATCATTCGATCCTGATACATACAAGCCATACCGGGGTTACCCTGATAGGCTGTTATCGGATGGGGACACGATTAATCTTGGAAACCGCAGTTTAGGCATTTATCATACACCTGGGCATTCACCTGGCCACATTTCAATTTTGGATAATGAAACAGGTTATTTATTTACTGGCGACCTGCTTTATTCAGATACTCCCGTTTATGCATTTTATCCCTCGACAAGCCCTGAAGACCTTGTGAATTCGTTGGAAAAAATCACAAAGATCAAGTCAGTCTCCAAAATCTATGGCGGGCACAACCAACTAGGCCTCGAACCAGGGATCCTTGAAGAAGTCCTTGCAGCCATTCAATATCTTAAAGAGAATAATTTAGTCAGACACGGAACGGGTGTACATGCATTCAAAAGTTTCAGCATACATTTCTAGTGAAAATAAGGCATTGCTTTTACGCAATGCCCTCTCGTTCAGTATGTCATGGCCATTGCACCTTGCTTGATCGATCTGCAGGAATGCCTTTCCACGAAATGATGTGGAATGATGGTCCCGGCAGGTGCATCTCCAGTCTGCAGCATATGAATGATGCCCTTAGCGGCCTGATATCCCAAATCAAAAATATTAATATCTACGGAAGTCAGGGCTGGTAATGACAGTTCAGAGAAAAGAACGTTATTGAAGCTGACGATTGAAATTTCTTCAGGAGTGCGCACGCCCATCTCGCGAAGTGAATGCACGATGCCAAGTGCCATGAGATCATCACTGACAACCAAAGCGGTTGGTGGTTCTTCGATGGATAGTAACCTTTTTGCAGCTGCTTGTCCCCCTTCATGCAAAAAATCTTCATGCAGGGTATATTCCCCCCTTCGATCGATTCCAGCCCGCTTCAATGCCCGTTCATAACCTGACAAGCGATCAAGGGTCATCACAAGGGTTACATCACCTCCGATGAATCCAATCCTTTCATGTCCTAGCTGTATGAGGTAATCCGTTGCCTGTTCGGCAGCCAAGATATTATCGTTATCAACATATGTTATCTCCTCGATGTAATCATAGGGTTTCCCAATGATCACAAATGGAAAAGCCCTTTCCCTCAAATAGGTCAGGATGTGATCGTTCATCCTTGAATACATCAGGATTATTCCATCCACCATCCCCCCCTGTACCATATTCACTACTCCTTCGTAGATTTCATCTTCTGTTTTTCCCGTGCTTAGCAACAGGGAATAATGGTTTTCCTGAGCTCCTTCACTTAGACCCTGGAGGATCGTCGGAAAGAATGGGTTTTGATAATAATCATTTGACGAACTTGGCATTACCAAACCAATGATCCTGGTCGATTGATTGGCAAGACTACGTGCAATGAAGTTTGGATGGTATCCTAATTTAGTCATCGCCTTACGTACCCGTACCTTTGTCTTTTCACTTATCCGAGGATTGTTTGCAATCACTCGAGAAACTGTTGAAGGAGCAACATTCGCTAGCTGTGCCACATCTTTTATTGTGATGGCCATGCATTTCCCCTCTCCCTTCTTAGCCTTTATTGACTTCATTTTTAAAAAAGGTGAATACCAATAAACACTTCTTTAATATTTATTTTATATTTATACATTTTGTATGTATTCATAATACACTCAGTCCAATAGTTATATCCATACTTTTTTTAATGTTTATTTAATTTTTCAGAAAATACTCACTTTTCCGTTTTCTTCATTCATGTTTAAAATCCAAAAAGAAGCTGATGTATGATCAGCTTCTTAAAAAACGACAGGTCTATTGGAAATCAAGAAGTCAGACGACTAACTACATAGGTTTTAAGCCATTTCCAATCTAGTCCATAGAAATCAATAACGATAAATCCTCGTTTCATATGGACGTAAATCAATAAGCGACACCTCAGGACAATCCTCATAATTAGCCAGCAAAAGTTCCATTTCCCCCCAATAGGAAAGGTCGATTTGATGGTGATTCATACTAAAGTTACATACTACCATGACTGAATTATCATTCATAGTTCTTGTATAAATATAAAGATCGGGGTGATCTTCCCATAATAATTCATATTCCCCATATACGAGGACCTGATGTTTTTTTCGAAGTTCAATCATCTTTTTATAAAAATGATAAATGGATGACGGGTCATTTTTCTGCTGTTCTACATTAATTGCGCGATAATTTGGATTAACCCTCATCCAAGGTGTTCCATGAGTGAATCCGCCATTTTCAATATCATTCCATTGCATCGGTGTTCGTGAATTATCACGGCCGCTATGCCATATAATGTTCATGATTTCATCATGGGGACGACCTTTCGAGGTCTCTATCCTGTAAAAGTTTTTCATTCCGACATCATCATAATCATCAATCGAATCAAATTGGACATTCGTCATGCCAATTTCCTGACCTTGATAAATAAAAGGTGTCCCTTGCATGAAAAAGTATAGGGCTCCTATCATTTTTGCGCTTTCCAACCAATATTGATGATCATTTCCCCACGTTGATACACTTCTCGGCTGGTCATGATTTTCAAAAAACAAAGCATTCCATCCTTTGTTTTTCAGCCCCTTTTGCCATTTGGTCATCGTGCGCTTTAACCCTTGAACATCAACAGCGTGATTCTGTCCCCTATTCCAAAGTCCAAGATGTTCAAATTGAAAGATCATATTGAACTTCCCATTCGATTCCCCGACCCATTCTTCCGCCTGCTCAATCCTGACGCCATTGGCCTCACCGACCGTCATGATATCATACTTAGAGAAAGTCTCTTCTTTCAACTCCTGAAGGTAATCCAGAATCCCGTCCTGATTTGTATGCATTTCAAACGCAGGTACATACTGATGCCAATAAGGATTGGACATATCCGGAAGGCCTTCACGCTTATGAATATGCGTGATCGCATCAATCCGGAAGCCATCGATTCCCTTATCGAGCCACCAATTGACCATTTCATATAATGCCTTTCGCACATCAGGGTTTTTCCAGTTTAAGTCTGGCTGCTTTTCGGCAAATAAATGTAAATAGTATTGATTGGTCCTTTCATCGAATTTCCAGGCACTTCCGGAAAAGATGCTTTCCCAATTATTAGGCTCACGGCCGTCCTGCCCATCCCTCCAAATATACCAATCCCGTTTCGGATTATCGCGGGATGAACGTGACTCGACGAACCAGGGGTGCTCATCACTAGTATGATTCAAAACAAGGTCGAGTATCACCTTCATTCCACGTCCGTGAACATCTTTCAATAACAGATCAATATCTTCGATCGAACCGAATTCATCGGAAACTGCTTGATAATCACTAATATCATAGCCATTATCCGCATTGGGAGATTTATAAAAAGGACAAATCCAAATAACATCTATCCCTAATTCCTGCAGATAGTCGAGCTTTGAAATCAAACCTTTTATGTCTCCGACTCCATCACCATTACTATCCATGAAACTGCGCGGGTAAACTTGATAGCAAACCGCTTCTTTCCACCAGGTCTTATTCATGCTGTAACCTCCCGATCCTGTTTTCCACAAAGCCTTAGGGACAATGTTTGGCGGCTACCGACAATCGAGAGGTATATGATTATTTTGGTTGATTCCGTTTTGAACGCTTAATAACCAAAGCAATGAATATACTAAAAATGAGAAGAACCAATCCTATAACTAACAGGTAAGGAATATTAATAATCGACTTAGGTGACAGCGTATAGACTTCTGTCGTCTCCCTATCGATTACGATCGAGTAACTGTTGTCCTTACTGCGGACCAGATCCCCATTCAGCATACCTCTCAACTCTTTATTACTTTCAAGTTCCTTATCAGTAAGGTTTATCGTTTGAGTTTCAGTCGTATTGTTCATGGCGACGACAATGGTTTCATCACCATATACACGCTTGAATACCGAAGCTCCACCTTTTTCATATAAAAGCTCCATATCCCCTTTTGCCAATGCTGGGTACATGTCTCTGAGATCAGAAAGCTTTGTTATATATTCAACCAATTCCTGTTCTGTCTTAAAATTCATCAACTTATGATTATCCGGGGCAATATCGCCATTTAAGGCAATTTCCGATCCATAAAATACGATAGGAACCCCTGACATTGTATATAGATACGACAGTGCCATTCTCCATCTGGAGCCTGGATTTTCGTTATGATCGGCTGCATCCTTTGTAAAACGGGGCATTCCCTGTGTGTCCATGAACAATGCCTGATGGGCATTGCCCCCAAATTCATCTTCGCTTTTCGCAAACGCTTTAAAAACAGGTTTCAGTTCCTTATCGGGCGCAGCAAATGCTTCACGTAGCTCAGCATTCTGCGGATAAGCCATAAAAGTATCGATACCCGTCTCCTTGTAACTTGAGATCAATTCCGCATCACCTTGTACATCGCCGATTGTATAGAAATTTGATTTTTCAGATTTGACCGCATCCACAAATTCCTTCCAAAAATCTTTTGCTACGTATTGGACTTTATTTATACGGTATCCATCAATATCGGTTTCCGTTATCCACCATTTGGCTGCATCAAGTAAATATTTCCTTGTTTCCTCATTATCTTGATTCAAATCGGGAAGACCATCGACCCATCCTGTTTCCAAATCATTCTGCTTACCGTCCTTGGAAATCTTTTTTTCTTCATGGAACCAATCTTGTTTTTTGGGATCGGTCAGCCACGCGGAGTCAGGGCCCACATTATTTGCCTGAAAATCAATGATCACCTTCATATCGCGTTTATGTGCCTCATTCACGAGTTTTTTAAACTCTTTCATTGTCCCATAGTGTTTATCGGTTTTATAAAAATCGGCCACCCAATCGCCATGATAGCCATTTTCATCATTAGCGAAAATCGGTGAAAGGATGATAGCGGTATAACCCATATCTTTTAAATAATTCAGTTTCTTCGTGACACCTTCGAAATCCCCACCATTAAACGCGGAAGGGTCATTCACGTTCGCATCTCCGTTATTTTGAGTATCCCCATCGAAAAATCTGTCGACCAATAATGAATATACGATTTCATCCTTCCAAGTTCGTTGTTCTTTTTCAGCTGCTCCTACTGGAATGGCGTAAAAAAGAAGCAACGGAATTAAAGCGAGTGATAACGCTCTTTTTCTCATATCCGCTCTCCTCCTAGCTATCTCTTTACGCCTTTAAGATTAGCCTTTTGCCCCCTTAACGTCAAATCCAATTTATAAAAAACTTTACACTTAAGGGACAAACTGGGGATACTGGTTATGGTTACTGAATTGGAAGAGAGCAGAACACGGTTAACGTTCTTTTTTTATCGTCTTTACCGCTTTATCCAAAACCCTTTTTGGTTTTACTTTTTGAGTGGTCATTTCATCCATGGCTGAATTCATCGGTCCCCATACCTTATTCATTTCCGGAATATTCGGCACTGGTTCAGCGTATTGTAATTGTATGCTTAAGGCTTGTGCCCTTTCATTTTCTTTGATTGCGGCATTGTGTTTGATTGATTCATTAGGAGGCATTTCCCCTGTTAAATCATAACGCTGCATTGCATTATTATCATTAGTCAAATATTCAACTAACTTCGTAGACCAATAAGGGTGTTTTGTGAAAGCTGTTACATGCCAGCCTTTGATTTCCATGAACGTTTTCATTGGCTTGCCATCGGGCAATTTGGGCATGGGGGCAATTCCTGTATCCTTTCGCTCGGTAAATGAGTTCCCGTCACTCATGATAGAAGCCAAATTCCCTTGTAGAAACAACTTCTCGATCACTGCCTTGTCGCCTTTGGGAATCAAACCCGCCCCATACCATTTTTGGATGTACGAAGCCCCTTTTATGGCACCCTTATTATTCAAGCCAATGTCATTAGGGTCTAATTTTCCATTCTTATCTTTAAATATATAACCTCCCATTCCAGCGATTACTCCATACGAATCATGGAAATCATTCCATTTGGCATAGTAACCATGAACATTGCCCTTTCTTAATCCCTTCGCCTTTTTATAAAGATCATTCATCGTCTCAGGAGCCTTAGGCATCAATTTTTTATTATAAAAGAAAACGGATGTGTTTACGGATTTCGGCAATCCAAATACCTTATCTTGATACATCTCCCCTCTAATTGAAGATTCAATGAAGGCATCCAATACCTCATCGTCCACCTTCACTTCCTGAATTAAGCCTTCCTTCACGATTTGGCCGACTTTTCCATGGGAAAAAGTTACGACATCCGGGGCCTTTCCGTTTCCGATTGGCCCATCACGACGAAGCCGCTCGTACATCTCGGTAGCCATTTCAAGCTCTTCATGCTCAACTTTGATTCCATATTCTTTTTCAAAAGCTTCAATTACCGGCTTTAGAGCCTCCGCTTTACCTTTTTCCTCCCAAATGATCAGTTTTTCCGGCTTCGCTTCATTACTGGCTTCGTCTTCTTTTTTCTTATTTTCTTTAACTGCTTCATTTTCCAAATCTGAACTGGAACCACAAGCATTTACACTAACGATCAAAAACATGGACATGAACAAATGAAAAATCAACTTCTTCACTTTCATTCTCCTTTTTAAAATGTTTATTCTATCATGTCCAAAAGCACCAAATAATACTGTTTTTTCAGTTCAGTACTTCAAATAAAGCCACTTAATGAAAGCGATACCAAAGCTATTGTTATCATTATATGAACGGCTTTGGTTTTTACAACATTTTACTTGGCGTTTTTATTTCCTTGTAGTGATGAGCACTTTTTGTTATTTTTTAGTTAATAAGTGCTTTTTTCAATTGAAATAGGGTATATAACCGTATTGAAAAAACACTTAACCTGGCTAGTGCAGCTTCATGGAGATCCCCCTCATAAACAGCTGGAAGTTTCCTTTTTCACATCCTCAAATACTTATAGAATTGGAGTGGTTTTTAATGGAATTTTCATCCATACACCATAGACCTAATGACAATTACGGCTATCCCATCAACACCGAAACCCTACATATCCGCCTACGTACGAAAAAACAAGATATCTCCTCAGTTGGATTGATCTTTGGCGATCCATACATTTCAGATAATGGTCAATGGCAGTACGAAGAACTTCCCATGAGTTTGTCAGGCAGCGATAACCGCCATGATTATTGGCATATCTATGTGAAGCCTCCCTACCGAAGAATTCGATATGGGTTCAAGGTATCGTCAGAAGATGAATGCTCCATTTACACGGAAAAGGGCTTCTTTAAAGAGCCTCCCCGAGATCCCGGAAGCTATTTCGCGATTCCCTATCTCCATCAAAATGAAGTTTTTGGGGCACCGGAATGGGTCAAGGATACTATTTGGTACCAAATTTTCCCTGATCGGTTTGCAAACGGAAACCCCGACAACGATCCGGAAGGTGTGAAACCCTGGGGAAGTGAAGACCCGGCGGTGGATAATTTTTTTGGCGGGGACTTCGAGGGAATCATTGAACATTTGGATTACCTTGAGAATCTCGGCATCAACGGAATTTATTTCACGCCAATCTTCCATGCCTACTCCAATCATAAATACGATACGATTGATTATCGGAGTATCGATCCGCAATTCGGTACGAAGGAAACACTGAAGACACTAATAGCCGAATGCCATAAACGGAATATACGGGTCATGCTGGATGCCGTTTTTAACCATAGCGGCTACTATTTCCCCCCTTTTCAGGATTTACTCGAAAAAGGAGAGAAATCGAAATATAAGGATTGGTTCCACCCACACAGCTTCCCTCTTAAGGGAGGGGAAAGGCCCAATTATGAAACATTCGGTTTTTTTGAATCGATGCCAAAATTGAATACGGCAAATCCGGAGGTGAAAGAATATCTGCTCGAAGTCTCGGCTTATTGGATCAAGGAGTTCGATATAGACGCCTGGCGCCTCGATGTGGCAAATGAGGTCGATCAGCCATTCTGGCGTGAATTTCGAACAACAGTGAAAAATATAAAGCCTGACCTTTATATTCTTGGGGAAATTTGGCACGACTCCATGCCATGGCTTCGCGGCGATCAATTCGATGCCGTCATGAATTACCCTTTCACCAACCAAGTTTTTCGCCTGGTCGCCTCACAAACGATCAATGCACGCGAATTCACTGAAGAAATGACAGCCATCTATCACAGTTATCCGACCAATGTTTTTGACGTGACATTCAATCTTCTTGGAAGCCATGATACACCGCGGATTTTCACGGATTGCGGGGAAGATCTAGCCCGAGCCAAGCTCATTCACGCAATCCTGCTGACATTCAATGGCACCCCTTGTATTTACTATGGAGATGAAATCGGCTTAACCGGTGGGATGGATCCTGGGTGCCGAAAATGCATGGTCTGGGAAGAAGAAAAACAAAACACCGAGCTACTCAATGAAATTAAGGCATTGATCCACTTGCGAAAAGAAGAACGGTTACTTGCCAATGACGGGGAGTTCAAATTCCTTGATACAGCCGGAAACGAAAATATCGTGGCCTACCAAAAGTATAATGAAAAACGTTCTGTCGTGATCCTCATCAATCCGACCGACGTCCAGCAATCCTTTACCCTTCCTGTTGATTTGAAAGGACGTACACTAACGGATTTAAGAACAAAGGAAACCACACAGGTTGGCAAATTTGAGTTGGGTGGTTATCAATATAAAATTCTCGCATTCAATCATTGAGGCAAATGAAAACGGGGCAATGAAAATCATCCGCCCCGTTTTTTTCACTCGATTATTTGGATATCATATTCTTTGAACCATACATGGGTCTGTGCCAAATGTGCGAGCAACTGTGGACCTGACATCAATTGCCCGAACCACGGCACTTTAAAAGCGGCACCCTTGGAATCCACTATATCGGTTAGCTTCTGCTTATCGAAAAACTCATGCAGGACCGAATTCTTATCCGTCAGTAAGTCTTTCAACCACGCCTGCACACGGTCTGTATATATAGGGTTATGGGTTTTTGGATATGGACTTTTTTTACGATACAATACTTCATCCGGTAATAACCCCTCCAAAGCCTTCCTAAGAATACCTTTTTCACGGTTGCCTTCCATTTTCATTTCCCAAGGAATGTTCCATGCATATTCAACAAGGCGATGATCGGCAAATGGCACGCGCACCTCTAAACTTGCCCCCATACTCATCCGATCCTTCCGGTCAAGGAGCGTCGTCATGAACCATAATAAATTCACATAGAAAAGCTCTCTCCGCTTTGCTGCTATACCGCTTTCCCCTTCCAATTTAGGCGTTTCGGCAAGTGTCGCCAAATAAGCTTCCTGCGCATATTCCTCCAGCTTCAGTTTCTCGCGCCATCCCGTTTTCAATAAAGATACCCGCTCCCCGGTCGACCTCATCCATGGAAAACCGGCACGATTCAAATCATCCTCACGATGAAACCAAGGATAACCCCCAAAAATTTCGTCCGCACATTCGCCGGACAGGCCTACGACAAAATCCCGCTTGATTTCCTTACAAAACCAAAGTAAAGAAGAATCGACATCCGCCATGCCTGGGAGGTCCCTTACAAGGACAGCTTCCGTTAAATAATCCGTCAACTGCTCTTGAGTGATGACCGATGAATGGTGAACGGTGTTAAAACTATCCGACATCTTTTTAATCCAATACCCATCAGAGTTTGGCTGAAAATCATTCGCCTTAAAATAACGCTCATTATCCTCATAATCAATGGAATACGTATGAAGCTGGCCTTTCCCTTCTTTTTGATAGGCATTTGCAGCAATGGCCGTTATCGCGCTTGAGTCAAGCCCTCCTGATAAGAAGGTACATAGCGGAACATCAGATACAAGTTGCCGCGTCACTGCATCTTCGACAAGAAAGCGAACCTTCTCGGCCGTCTCATCAAGCGTATCCCGATGTTCTTCGCTTTTCACATTCCAATATCTCCAAATCCGGAGGCCTTTCCTTGATAAAGTAAGCGCATGGGCAGGCCTTAATTCCTGGATATTATGAAATACGCCTGAACCTGGCTTCCGGGATGGACCAACACCAAAAACTTCAGACAACCCTTCGCGGTCAATCTCCGTTTTAACATCCGGATGGGCAAGAATCGACTTCAGCTCCGATCCGAAAATGAACCCGCCGTCCCTTTCCGCATAAAAGAATGGTTTTACCCCCATGCGATCTCTTCCAACGAATAATTTCTGTTCCTTTTCATCCCAAATCGCAAACGCAAAAATCCCATTGAACAAGTCAATGCATTTTTCTTTCCATTCTATATAAGAAGTTAATAAAACTTCTGTATCAGAATGACCTTTAAAGGAATATCCTTTTAATAATAGCTGTTTACGAATATCCTCGGTGTTATATAGCTCACCATTATAACAAAGCGTATATCTGCCGTTTTCGTGATTTTTCGTCATCGGCTGTTTTCCGCCTTCCGCATCGACAACCGTTAACCGTTTATGACCAAAGGCAACATGGGCTTCGCTCCAAACATTATCTTCGTCAGGCCCCCGCTTTGCCAACGTTTTTGTCATGTTTTCCAGCGTTTTCGTTTTTGTCCGTAAATCTTTTTGAAAATGCACCCAGCCTGTTATCCCACACATTTTACACTTCATCCTTTCTATCCGGACTATCAAAAATATATTGGCTCCCTGTCTTAAAAAGATTTACAGTCCCTAAGTATCGCTCAGCATCATTCCGTAGGACCCCCTGCCAACAACGCCCGGCGTCATTAATGAATTGTTGAGCAAAGCATCCCGTGTTAAACATAGCCTATGCAAAGACGGAAAGATGGTTATTTGTCCATAATATTTTAAAATATACAGTTATATTTTCATTGGATTTTGACTAAAAAGTAGGTGAGGATTCCACTATTGGAGGTATATGTATGAGTCAGCAACAACGAACTAAGTTAATGAATAGGCAAACAAGAGCTTTTACCGAAGGAACAGTGGAAAATATCAATCAACAATGGATTTTTTTCGATGATGAAACAGATGAGGCCTGCTCCATTGAAGACCACGTTGACAGCATCATCGAAGTGTACAGGGGTGGGCGCTGGCAGCAAGGAGTAGTTGAAGAAGAGGGAAAAATCCTGCTTCACCGGGAAATCACCTTCTTAAGGGAAAATGAGCCCATTCGGATACGCAAAAAGCTGCTCTACTCTTTTGAACGTTTATTGGAAGAATTGAACGACGATTCCTTTTTCCAATTTGTAACGACATTGAATTCACTTGATTTTTCTATTTATGATTGTATATATAGCTATAACCAGCTTACTTTTTTAAGGGCCGTCCCAAACCAGTCCGGCGTGAATTTCTTCACCTTTGATAACGAGAGCCAAATTTGCCTCGTTCAGCACCATTTTTCTTACGGGAAAAAGGATCATGATCGTTTTGAATTCACCCTGAACACCGGAAAAAGGATCGTCATTGAGAAAGTGAATTCACAATAACAGGTAAAAGAAAACGGGTAAATGAGATTTCCTCATTTACCCGTCTTTAATTCTGTATTAAAAAAAGTCCATTCCTTGTGGCAGCGCAAGTCCTAAATAAAGGACGAATACAAGCGCTACGATGAACAATATCCACATGGCACTTGTGCTTTTTCCTTTTTTCGTACGGACCAGCACCATTTCCATCGCCGCAATCACGATGATCCCAACAATCATTTTTACTGCGTAAGCACCAAAATCAGTGATCAGCATGCCGCCAGTAAGGAAAATCAATAGATAGAACAACCGTGTTATCATATGTAGCATTTTCGCTTTCGGGTTTCCACCTTTAAGCATCGAATATGTGACAAAGAAAAGAATGATTCCGATAACCCAAGCTGTAATATGCATATGTGTAGTCATTTTTTTGCCCCCTCGTTCAGTTTCCATTTCATCATATCATAGGCTTTTACAAAAAAACAAAACTAAGTATCCACCTGAATGGGTAAAACCAACAATTTAATGAACATCATTTACATTTCTTCTTAACTGGTCCCTACCTGCGCATAACCGGCTTTTTACCATATGTAAAAAAACGCCATATATATTCAACCGGTCCGTATTTATACAGACCCATCCACAATAAGGAAAGCAGAATTTGCAGGCAAAACAGGGCTATTAAGAAAACAAATCCTGTCGTATATGAGACTGATCCATATAAACCAAGGCCATATGAATAAAAAATGGCCGTACATACCATCGATTGGAACAAGTAATTGCTCATCGACATCCTTCCGATATACAAAAGCGGGTGTAACAGGCGGGAAGCCACTGACCGTTCCGCCAAAAGCGTGATTGCCGTAATATAAAAAATTGTAAGTAACGGCCCTCCCAAATAATCCTGCACGAATATCGTTCCAAAATGGTATACCGACACATATGGCAGAATCTTAATTGACATGCCCAATAGAAAGCTTACAATCGATATCGCTTTCAATTGTCGTTTATATTGGGTTGGATTTTGGAGAAAACCTTGTTTTGCAACGCCTGCTCCAATTAAAAAAAACGGAAAAATCGATAAAAAAAGGATAATGGCATTAAAAGGGTTGTTCACCATATACCAATCCAGTGCCCTTTGACTCATCAGTTCCGTAAATGTACCAGATTGATAAACTTCCAAAGACTGTTTCACCATCGCTGAATCAGTCGTAATCGCCATCCCTTCACTATCAAAAATGCCCATTATAAGAAATAGAGAGCCCAATATCGCAAAAGGCAGGACATAACAAACCGAACCTAGCAGAATTAAATTCCTGGCCTTCATCTTATAAAAAAACAAAAGTGCAAACCCAAATACAGCATAATTAATGAGGATATCCCCATGCCAGATGAAGAAAGCATGAATGCAACCAAGTATCAGCAGGAAACTTAGCCTTTTCATATATAGTAACGGAAATGAAATACCCCTTTCTTCACTCCTTACTGCCAAAATGATTGCCCCGAAACCGAACAGAAAGGCAAATAACGGATAAAAGCTAGCCTGTGCGACTATATCACTGAAACTGTACAAAATCCTGTCCCATCCTCCTGCCCACCGCTCGGCACCATCTATGTACAAGAGCGGAGAGTGGAAAGAAGGCATATTCACTAAAAAGATCCCTAAAATGGCTAATCCACGTAAAAGATCGATGCTTACGATCCGTTTACTTTCCTGCAATGGTACCATCGCGCCCTTCATGGGTACACCCTCTTTCATTCATACAGATTTAACATCTTTTCTATATCTCCATTGCATCATCTTTAACTTGCGTGACCGCTTTTTGCTTTTTTATCAGTATGACAAACAAGCTGCCCAATAAGCAAAAGATTCCTGCAAGGAAGAATGCCCATGTATAGGAGCTGAATATTTTGAAGATAAGCCCTCCACCGTACGCCGCCACTGCTGCACCCACCTGATGGGCCGCGAATATCCACCCGTATACGATCCCGCTTTTCCCCATGCCAAATACTTGCCTTGAAATGCTTATGGTCGGAGGAACGGTCGCTATCCAATCCAAGCCATAAAAAATGGAAAAGATGACCAATAGACCGATAGAGCCTTCATTTAGTGCAAAAGGAAGTAATACGAGGGAAGCACCCCTTAGAGCGTAATACCAAAACAACAGCCAGCGGTTATCAAAACGATCTGATAACCACCCGGATACAGTCGTACCAATCAAATCAAAGATTCCCATGAAAGATAGCAATGATGCTGCCGTCACAACCGGTAAACCAAAACTAATGCAGTAAGAAATGAAATGTGTCCCGATCAACCCACTCGTAGAAAGTCCGCATATAAAAAAGCTTCCTGCCAATAACCAGAATTCCTTCACTCTCACCGCTTCAATCAACGACTGAAAAGCCATGGCGACGGGGTTCTTATTTTGGACTGTAACAGTTTCCTGCTTTTCCTCTTCCAATCCATATGGAAGAGCGCCGACTTCCTTCGGATTGTTTTTCATGAACAAAAGGATGATTGCCAGCATGATCAAGCTAAGGACCAAAATTAATCCAATCGCAAATCTCCACGAATAATTCTCAATGATGATGGCTAAAACCGGAAGTAAAATGAGCTGACCTGTTGCCGTACTTGCCGTCAGTATCCCGACCGCCAGCCCCCGCCTCTTCTCGAACCAACGATTTGCCACATATGGGCTCAATACCGTTAAAAACACTCCAGATCCCAATCCAACGATAATTCCCCAAATAAGAATGAGCTGCCACTCATGCTGCATGAAAAAAGTGAGGAAAATCCCTGCCAATAAAGTGGACATGGCCAATACCATCATTTTCTTCAATCCAAGAACTTCAATTAGCGCGGCCATGAACGGACCCGATAATCCATAAAGAAAAAGACTTATGGCGAAGGCTAAAGAAATGACGGATCGGTCCCACCCGAACTCATTTTCAAATGGTACGATGAATACTCCCGATGATGACCTTACGATTCCGGCTACAATAATCGAGAAGAATGCTATGATTAAAATAACCCAGCTATAATGAATACGTTTCAATGCTCTCCCCCACAATCCATAACTCTTAAAATCAACTTGATGAAAAAAGAAAAATTATAATAATTTGAAATATTTTATAATAGTAACATTTTATCGTTAAACAGGAAGCTTTTTATCGAAACAAATTCAAGTGTTCCTGAATGACCATCCCTAATCCAACAATGACATGAGTTACTGCGGCTTATTTACGAATGGAAACCTATCAGTGTCCACCTCAATTTTCATTTCTTCAGGATGAAATCTTCATTGCTTAATATGAAACCGAATTTAAAGGGCAAAGAAAAAAACGCTGATCATTTCTGAACAGCGTTAGCGAGCTTCAATTAACGAATCTGCCTGTTTTCCCCTTAGATTCCCAATAATCATTACGGAGATGGATTTTTTGTATTTTCCCCGATGCCGTTTTTGGAAGCTCATCGACGAACGACACACTGGTAACTGATTTGAAATGAGCTAATTTTTCCCGTGTGAAGGCCTTTATATCATCCTCCGATAATTCAACGCCCAATTTCGGCACAATGAAGGCATGCGGTGTCTCTCCCCACTTTTCGTGCGGAACGGCAATGACTGCCGCTTCAAGAATGTCCGGATGTTCGTAGAGTATTCCTTCCACTTCTATGGAAGAGATATTTTCTCCGCCACTAATGATTATATCCTTTTTGCGGTCAACGATATCCACATTCCCATTTTCATCGATTGTGGCCATATCCCCTGTATGCAGCCATCCATTTATCAGTGTCTGGCTGGTCGCTTCTTCATTTTTCCAATAACCTAACATCACTCCATGGCTGCGGACGACAAGCTCGCCGATATCCACGCCATCATGGGCAACTTCCTCACCATTGTCATGGATAACCTTTACCTCACTGCCTATGATGGGATATCCGGCTTTCGCCTTCATTCTGTATTTTTCTCTTTCCGGAAGATCATCGAATTCAGAACGAATCAGCGATATCAGACTGACAGGTGTTGATTCAGTCATTCCGTAAATTTGAATGAATTCCCAGCCTAACTCTTTTTCCACCCTTGTAACGAATGCAGGAGGCGGAGCGGAACCAGCAACAACAATTCGGATATCCTGCTCGATATTCGGAACACTCCGTTCATAATATTGGAACAGTGAATTCAGAACCGTGGGTGCCATATGCATTATGGAAACCTTATGCTTTTGTAGTGCATCAAATATCATCTCGGGGCTGGTTTTCCTCAAACAAACTTGTGTGGCACCATTTGCGGTATAATAAAATGGCGCACCCCACCCATTCACGTGGAACATCGGCAGTACATGCAAATATGTATCGCGGTCATTGACCCTGAAATGATGCATCGCACCCAGGGCATGTAAATAGTTGTTGCGGTGAGTCAGCATCACCCCTTTGGGATTTCCTGTGGTCCCGCTAGTATAAAGGAGGCTCGAAACATCATTTTCATCCACTGACTCCCGATTAAAGCACTTGTTATCATAACGTTCCAGCCAATGGTTGTAATCGGTTTCATTTATCTCTTCATCTTTATAATGAACGATTATGTGCTTCACCGATTCAAGTTCATCCTTGATAGGTGAAATTAGATGATACAATTCCTGATCTACGAAAAGGACCTTGGACTCGCTATGGTTCAAAATGAATACATAATCTGCAGGCTTCAAACGGATATTCAAGGGAACGATTACTGCCCCAAGTTGAAATATCCCATAAAAGCCTTCAAGCATTTCAATTGAGTTGGGTGCCAAATAGGCCACCTTATCACCCTTTTTGACACCGAGATCCCTTAACCCATTTGAAAGCTGGTTTACACGGCCATTCAGCTCTAAGTATGTTAAAACCTTGTCATCTCCAATGATGGCTTTCTTATCGCCATATAGTAAGGCTGCTCGATCTAAGAAATGCGATAAAACTAATGGTACGTTCATTTCCTCACCTCTAATTTTATTTAGAAAATTCTGAATTAACATTATGTTACCATATCTGTTTCTAACATTTCAATAATGTCAGCCGTTGTTATATAACAATATATTTATAGGCAGATGAATCACATCAATCATGAGTCAACATACAATACATTGAAACTCCCTTCAGTGATAGGCTCATGGCCTGACATTCAAGGGGAAAACCAGAATAAAAAAAGGGTGATTTTCTTGCCGGCCATCGTAGGAATCGTTCAAGTCATCAACGTCGGTAGCAGTGGAATTGTCCATATTGGTGACGTCTTTAAAATTAATCCATATTCCACCTCAAAAACGTTTGCAGGTGCTGGCTCTTTTAATACAGGTGAATCCATATCCCTCTATAATGCCTATAGCACCACGAATACAAATGATACTGATGGTGTCGATCAGCCACTGGTCCTAAATCTCTAATGTTTTAAGAAAGGAGTCAGCATGATCTTCAATATTCACCAGACCATACAAATCAATATGGTAAAAATTGAAAGCATCGCCAATTCATCCGTTTTTCAAATAGGAAGTGCCGGAGTGATTAAACCATATTCCACATTAGCCAATACCGGTGGATTCACTGAGCCTGCTCCCGAAATTGAAGCTGATGTAGTCCCATTAACCAGCTTCGTCCCATTTACACCCTCCTAGTTCATAGGCATTCACCTACATCTAACTTTTTCATATACTGTCATATATGAAATTAACTTATTGTGAAGGCGGGGTGTTGAATCGTGAATCAGGATCTTTATTCATATTCCATACAAATGCAGCGTTTTCTTGAAGCCCAGGATAAACGGATCATGAAACTTGAACACGAAATCAAACGCCTGACAGATGAACTAGCCGAGCTGAAAAATAAACCACCAATCCATGTTGATAAAATTGAATATAAATTCGATCAGTTAAAGGTCGAATCTTTAGATGGAACATTGAATATCGGTTTAAATCCAACTGACCTTAACAACATAGATGAATTTGCCGTAAACAACCAACCTGTTCCACCTGCCCCTAACCTATTTCCAGGCAGGGAGATCGTCGTCCAGGAAATTCATAACGAAATACTTTCAGACTTGGAAAATATGATTCACGATGCGGAAAACCAGCTGAAAATATCATTGGAACCTTCTTATCATGACTTCATTAAGCAGGATGTAGAACGCCAGCTGCATCAACGAATCAATATGTATTTCGATAATCTTTCGTACGCTGAACGTGCTCCGCAGCAAAGGGATAATATCAAGGAAAAGATCAGGGAAAAGGTGAAATCCGATATTCAAACCGCACTATTTCAATTCATTACCCATTCACAAGCCGAGACAGGAGGAAATCCAAATGGAGTTTAATGTAACCAATCATCAGCTTTGCGTAGGAGATATTAAAATTACCGGTGTAGCAAGTTCTGCTTTATTTCTCATAGGGGATGTACAAACGATCCAACTATCCTCGGCATTCGATACCCCGCCGGAATCCCTTATCATCGGGCCACTCGTGCCGCTTTCTCCAGAAGGATAAATAACATGTTTTCTAGAATATCAAAAGTAAAATCTTTATTATCCGACACGGTATCATTCAGCTCCACTTTGCAAATCGGGGATACTTCATATATAGACGGTAATTCCCAGGCTTTAGCGGTCCAAAAGAGAAGTGAAACTTTCCACTCAGTCGATATTCATTTCGAAGACTATGACATTTTTAAGAAACCATTTTACATCCCAAGATTGAATGAACCAGTCATATCAAGTTTTTCAAATCCGAATCCCTTCATACGGGTCGGCAATATCAATATAATCGGGGTATCAGCCTCATCTGTGGTTGGTGTGGGGAACGTAGGCCATGCACGTATGGAATCAAGAGTGAAACATATTCGGGAGGTTCCTAAAGAAAACGAAGAGACGCCAATCGAGGATTCAACCAACAACACTTAAACTTTTAAAGGAGGGGTTCATATGCCCGCCATTATCGGCCCAGTTCAAGTATTCAATGTCGCGCAAGGAAACCTGTTATTCGGTGATTGCGCTGTCATTTCCCCTAAGTCTTCCTCCAAATCCGTTTACGGATCCGGTTCAGGGAACACAGCTGCAATCACCTTCACGGCTAATGGCCTGAACGGTAGCAATGTCCTTGATGTCAATGGGGTCGACCAGCCCATTACAGGGAATAATTAGTCAAAGTAAAAAGCCTCCCATTTCCAGGGAGGCTTTTATTCTCGGCCTATTTTTCTAACATGTTAAATACTTGCTCAACATCTTTGTCTCCCCTGCCTGATAAATTAACGATCAGTATATCATCTCTTGTTAACTCTTTTGCGAGCTTCATGGCGTGAGCTAGAGCATGTGAGCTTTCGAGAGCTGGAATGATTCCCTCTGTTTTGGATAATACCTGAAAAGCCTCTAGAGCTTCTTCCCCTTTTACCGTCACATACTCCGCCCGTCCGCTATCTTTCAAAAAACTATGCTCGGGTCCCACGCTTGGGTAATCCAAACCGGCGGCTATGGAAAATGTCGGTTTTGGTTCCCCTTGCCCATCCACTAACGTCAAACTTTTGAATCCGTGCAAAACTGCCGGGACACCTTGCGAAATACTTGGGGCTTCAATTGGCTCTACACCAATTAAACGGACATTTTCTTCATCGAGATAATGAGCAAAAGCACCGATCGCATTACTTCCCCCTCCTGCACAAGCAATGATGGCAGTTGGCAGTTTTCCTTCCTTTTCAAGGATCTGACGCTTTGATTCTTCACTTATGATTGATTGGAAATGCTTAACGATCGTTGGATACGGGTGTGGTCCCACTGCTGAACCAAGCAAGTAAAAAGTATTTTCATAGTTTTGAACCAAGTCATTCAATGCCTCATCAACGGCATCCTTCAATCGACCCTGTCCCTTTTCGACCGCTACGACTTTTGCCCCCAGCAATTCCATCCGAAAGACATTCAATGCCTGCCTCTCCGTATCCAGCTTACCCATATAGATCACACACTCCATGCCAAACATCGCACATGCCGTCGCAGTCGCCACACCATGCTGTCCAGCTCCTGTTTCTGCGATGATGCGTTTAGCACCCATTCGTTTAGCGAGCAGTATTTGTCCGATCGCATTATTAATTTTATGAGCACCTGTATGATTCAGATCTTCACGCTTCAAATATATTTTTGCCCCGCCAACCTTTTCCGTTAAATTCTTTGCAAGTGTTAACGGGTTTTCGCGTCCGACATATTCTTTCAGATAATATTGAAACTCCTCAATAAATTCCGGATCATCCTTATATTTCAGGAATTCCGCTTCTAAAAAATCCATAACTTCCTGAAGTTCACCAGGTATAAAGCTTCCACCGAACTCACCAAAGTATCCCTTGCTCTTGATCTCACTCGTCATACTCTTCTCTACTCCTTTAAAAAGGTATTTTTCTCCACTAGTATATAGTAAGCATTTATACCTTTTCAAACTATTCTGTTTATTTAATCAGAAAGAAGCGTTCCACATCAATGGGACACTAGACTGTAGAGAAACTCGATGAAAATCGAGTTTCTCTACAGTTTTTTTGGGCTTGTACAAATTTTGACGTTGATTTCCACTTCAGGCACTCGCTTTCCGCGGGCGGTCCGGGAGCCTCCTCGGCGCACTTGCGCCTGTGGGGTCTCGCTTGGACTCGCTATTCCCGCAGGAGTCTCGCACCTTCCGTTCCAATCAACTATGTTTAAAATTTCAGATAGAACTCCTTTTTGCCTACAGTCTTTTTTGTTTTAAAATAGAACTATTAAAACTTGAGGTGATGAGGATGCTTTCGAAACATAATTCTAATCAGCGAGATCAACTTGAAATAATTACTTTAGATCAACTGGTTCCGGCGAATCATTTGGTTCGTAAAATGGAGGCTTCCATTGACTTCACTTTCATTTATGACTTGGTGATAGTTATGTATTCAGAGGTAGGACGCCCAAGTATTGATCCAGTTATCTTAGTTAAACTGACATTCATTCAATTTACCTTCGGTATTCGTTCCATGCGTAAAACGATTGAAGAAGTTGAAACAAATATGGCTTACCGTTGGTTCTTAGGCTATGGTTTCCATGATAAAGTACCTCATTTCTCAACGTTCGGGAAAAATTATGAGCGACGCTTTAAAGATACAGACCTGTTTGAACAGATTTTCTATCGCATCTTAATGACAGCTGCTGAAAGAAAGTTAATAAGTGCTAAACATATATTTGTCGATTCCACACATGTGAAAGCCAATGCGAATAAGCGTAAATTTGAAAAGAAAATCGTACGCAAAGAAACGATTGAGCGTGTATTCGCAGATGCAAAAGAAAAGCATGGTATGCGTTGGACTACTTTAAGGGGACTTAAAAAATTGTCGATGCAAGCGATGCTTACTTTCGCTGCCATTAATTTAAAGAAGATGGCCACTTGGACATGGAAAGGTCCTAAAATGGCTTAACATAGTGGCTCGAAGAGCCCAAATCTCTTATCCTTTGGTCAAAATTTCAAGGGAATTTTAAAAGGGGTTCGGAATTTTTTAAATTCCGAACCCCTTTTGTCTACAAACTGAGCGTCCCACATCAATGGGACACTCCTTCTCTCCTATACTTCCAATAAATGCGAGCCGTCAAAGAAAAACAAGTAACGGCCGGTTACCTTCTTATTCATTATCCCTTCAACAGCCCTCGTATAAAGCTGAAGCTGCATCCGGTATCGATCGGCAAGAATCCCTTTAGCCCCTTCATACCCGCTTGCAAAACGGCCGGTGATTGTATCCGTTTTATAATCGAGAAGCACAAGACCTTGTTCATCCTCAAAGATACAATCAATCACACCTTGGATAAGGACTTCTTCATCTCCAGCTGTCCAATCGCTGTAAGCTTCCTTTGCAGGCAGCGACATCGTAAATGGCACTTCACGGCGAATGCTTTCGGCCCTCTGCATTCTTTGCCCGATTTCACTGTCAAAGAAATCGACGATCGTCTCCGGATCCACAGCTTCCTTCTGTTCCTCCGTCAACAACTCACGTTGAATCAAGTCAATGATCAGTTGCTGAATCGATTGAATGGTAATTTCTTTAGATAGATCGATATGCTGCATGACTAAATGTGTAATCGTACCCCTTTCAGCAGGAGTCAGTGACTTTTCTTGCATGAAAGTCGGCCGCTTCGTGATAGGCCGCTTAAATTTACGCAACAGCTCTGTGGAGCTTTGCTCGTCCTTGAGTTCATATTGACGTTTTAATTCAGAAACGGATTGCTTGGAACGATACACCGTCGCCTCATGCTCGGGGTACTCCCATTCCAGCTGTTCCTTGATATCATCATAAAACTCGGAAACGATACCGACCTTCTCCGATTTCTGGACATGTTCAAGCATTTGCTCTTGAACCAGTGCCTCTTCCTCATCCAGAACAGCAAGCTCTTCACTTGGAATGACGGAAATGGACCAATTCGAGGGATGCGACTCCATTTCCGAGCCAAGACCTGCAGCACCAAGAGAATCCCGATGTCGGACAAGGGAGGGACCAATCCAATCAAGATAACTTTTTGCACCTGCCCGTACATAGTCCTTTAATAACCAATCTCCATGGGCAGCATTACTTTCCCAGTTCTGGCGCGTTTTTTCTGCATCATTGATGCTTGCAATCAAATAAAGCTTTTCCTTAGCCCTTGTAAGCGCCACGTAGAGGACACGCATCTCCTCGGCAATTAATTCAAGCTGCTTTTTTTTCTTAAAAGCCAATTGAGGGAGGGAGGGATAAGTTATTCGTAATGCGGAATTCACATACTTTGCCGCAAAGCCATAATCCTTATCCAGTAAATAGGACTTGCGTAAATCCATCATATTGAATTGCTTGGAAAGACCGGCAATGAACACAATCGGGAACTCAAGCCCCTTTGACGAGTGAATCGTCATCAGCCGGACTACATCTTCCTGTTCCCCTAAAGCCCGAGCTGCCCCTAAATCATCTCCACGTTCTTGCATCCTTTCTATGAACCGCAAGAAACGGAACAGACCGCGGAAAGAACTTGCTTCATATTGCCTTGCCCTGTCATACAGCGCTCGTAAATTGGCCTGACGCTGTTTGCCGCCCGGCATCCCACCTGCAAAATCATAAAACTGCGTTTCGCGGTATAGGAGCCAGATCAGATCTGATAATGCCTCCTGCCTGGCAAGCTTCCGCCACTTCACTAGTTTTTTATAAAAAGCGGAGGCTTTTTCATAAAGCCCCGGATGTTCTTCCGGATCACTCTTTCTGTAAAAATCAGCTAGCGCTTCGTAATAGCTTCCTGTATGGAATAAACGCACCTTTGACATCTCTTCTTCATCCAACCCGACGATAGGTGAACGGAGAACGGATGCCAATGGGATATCCTGTTGCGGATTATCAATCACCTTCAATAAGGAAATCATGATGGCCACTTCGGTCGCTTCAAAATACCCTGTAGACAAATTGGCATAGACTGGAATTCCCTGCTTTTTAAATTCCTCCATGATTTGCGGTGCCCATGGCATCGAACGAAGAAGAATGACCATGTCCCGATAAGTGGCAGATCGGTACTTTTTGGTTTTCGTATCATATATCCGTTGCTTTTCGCTTATAGCCTTTTTAATGAGCTTTGCCATCTGTCTTGCTTCGAGCTGCGCTTTTTCAAGCTCCTCGGCCTCAAACCCGCCATCATATCCTTCCATTTCCGAATGAGCTTCCGGATCGGCTGTTCCATCAATTAAATGGAGTTCGATCGGGTTTGGATCGTCTTCGGGATATGGGGCACCTTTTTTCAATTGGGCATCTTCATCATAATCAATCTCACCGACTGTAATGCCCATCAACTGTTGAAACAAGAAATTGGTCCCATCGAGAACTTCCTTTCGGCTCCGGAAATTGCGGTTTAAATCAATTTTCAGTCCGGAATCAACACCGTCATGGGTAAATCGTGTGTATTTTCCAAGGAAGAGATTCGGTTCTGCAAGCCTGAACCGGTAAATGGACTGCTTGACATCACCTACCATGAAAAGATTCCCATCATATTCTCCGTCAGCCGTCACCAGTTTTAAGATTGATTCCTGAACCAGGTTCGTGTCCTGGTATTCATCTACGAGTACCTCTTTGAACTGGTTCCTGTATTCGATGGCTGCCGCTGAAGGTTTTCGTTCACCATCCACCGTTTCCCCTGTCAAAATTTGAAGACAATAATGTTCTAAATCGGCGAAATCCACCAAGTTTTTTTCTGCTTTTGCAGCAAAGAATCTTTCGTCAAACCGTTTAACAAGCATTACAAGTGTATCAACATAACCCTTAAGCTCCCTTATATCCCGCAGGTAGCTTTCCGGTTTACGGGAAAATAACTCTTCCTGTAACGATTTGATGATCTTCTTGGCCTTATCCCGGTACTTGGTAGCCTCATCTGTAACTTCCTTAATAAAATCTGCACCAGTAAGGCGTTTTGCCGTCCCAAATTTCACGTTTTGGATTTCCTCATAAAGTGCATTCCAGGATTGGTCCTTCACTTCCGAAAGTTTAGCAACCAGGGCAAGATCGGCTAAATAGTTTTCAGCCCTTGGTGCCGGCCCCCCAGGGACTTTTGTCAATGCAAGCGAGCGTTCCAATAAATCCCTGGCAGTATCCAATTGTAAACCAATATCGAACTTCAATGAATCGATAAACGAAAGATCATCGATCCCATCATCATCTGCCAGCTCATACATGCTGGCCGCACCGTCGAGCCATCGGTCCGGGTTTGGATTCGATTGCGAAAAATCATGCAGCGATCGAACGATATTCTGAAGTGCATCATCGTTTCGATCGCTTGTGAAAGCATCAACCAAATTAAAAAACTCTTCGTTATCACTTTGGCCATACTGCTCCTCGAAAAGCTCTTCCATCACTTCATCACGGAGCAGCTGGATCTCCGTAGAATCTGCAATACGGAAGCCCGGGTCGATATCCGTAAGATAATAATACTTCCTGATCACCTCCAAACAAAAAGAATGGAGTGTGGAAATCGAAGCACGATTAATCAAGCTCAACTGCTTACGCAAATGCTGTGAATGGGGATTATCATTGATCGCTTTTTCTAATGCCTCACTTACCCGATGGCGCATCTCGGCAGCCGAGGCATTGGTGAATGTAACCACGAGCAGTTCATCAACATCGATTGGATCTTTTTCTGAAATGACTTTTTGAATGATCCGATTGACCAGTACCGCTGTTTTCCCTGAACCTGCAGCAGCCGCTACCAGAATGTCCTGATCTTTAGCCCATATCGCCTTCCATTGATCTTCCGTCCAAGTCACGTCTTCTGGCAGGGCAGGAATTTTCGTTTTACTCATCTCTCTCCTCCTCTCCCCTTAATAGCTCAAGGACGTCATTTTGTTTCTTCTGTGCCAAATTCCTGAATTGGTTTTCCTCCAGTGACTGGTCGAATTGGCATACAGATTTAAAGGAACAGAAGGTACACGGCGTTTTTTCCTTTAATTTGTATGGTGTTATATCCACATCACCATCGACCATTCGATTACCAGCTTCCTGATAAATACGGCGCACATGATGATTCAGAAGCGAAAACTCTTCCCTGCTGGCAACTTTGGAAGCTGCCAGGAGCGATCCGTCCTTTTTAAATCCAGCTGGAATGATATCCGACTTACCGGAATTTTCAATATCAAGTGAGGTATCCATCATCTGAATGACATTTGAATGGTCCAGTACAAGTCCATTCATTTTAAAACTTTTATAAATTTCTTCTTCAATTTTATCCAAACTGAGCATTCCCTTTGATTTGACAACGGGATTATGCACATGAAAATACAAAACTCCGGCTGGAATCGCTTCTTTTCCAATAAGCGACTTTGAATGGGTGACGACGATATCAAGATATGTCAACATTTGCAGGGCGAGTCCATAATATACTTCACTCATGTTCAGTTCCTTTTCACTCGACTTATAATCGAGCACACGCAAATAGACACCCTCATCTTCTTCCGCTTTATCCACACGGTCGATCCGGCCGATCAATTCCATCTTCGTACCGTTTTTCAATGTGAAAGAAAGTGGGGGCAGCTCGCCATTTTTTCCGAATCCAAGTTCCAATCCGATTGGAGCAAAACCGCTCACCTTTGCATGTTCACTTAATACGATCGAGGCCCGTCCAATCACATGTTCCAGTTTCCTGCGTAAATAATGATGGCGGTTCGTACTTAACAAAATCTGATTTTGGAGTTTAGGAGCAAGTCTCTCCACAGCAATTCTGGCCAGCTCCAAGCATTGTTCCGAGGTCAATGTAGCCCAAGGAATATCATGTTCCTTCAAGTAATCGGAAATCATTTTCAACGCTCCATGGAACATCTCGCCTATATCAGGTGCATCCAAACGGAAAATCTGCCGTTCCCGTAATTTCAAGCCATGAGCGGCATAATGGGAAAACGGGCAGCTATTGAACATTTCCATCCGTGATACACTCGTAAGAATGCTCTCACCGTATAATTGCTTACTTGTTTCCTCAGATAATTTCTTTGTCCTATTTTGATAAAAAAGGCTCGATAAAACCTTAGTTGCTGAAGGACTGGCCATTTCATCATCAATAATGGCATTATATACATCCCACCATAGTGGATGGATTGGATAGTTCCTTTTTTTCAGCTGCAATTGTGCAGCCAGGTACGATAGGGCCACATCATGATTCGCAGCATACTTCACCTGTTCCTCAGCAGATAGATCGGACGGATCGTTCATATAATACACCTCGGAAACGTTAGGCAATACGTCCCTTACCCGTTTCAAATAGGATGAGGGTAAAAGCGCCTTTCCTTCCTCATCGGCAAGGGGATATGTTAAATAAAGGGTCTCGGCAGGCGTAGTGAATGCTTTGTATGCTGTAAACTCCTCATCCAGCAGGCGCACCTTTGAACTTGGGGCAACATCAAGTCCACCAGCCAGCAGCACCTCACGATCACTATCTGAAAATATCCCGTCAGATACAGCTTTCCCAGGCAGAACCCCTTCGTTCAGGCCGATAACAAAAGCTGTCTTCACATCATCCAGGCGGGATAAATCTAGATTAGCGACCAATACTTGGTCAATTGCCGGCGGTACCAAAGAAAATTCAAGAGATTCCAGACCAGCTTCAATGATTACCGCAAACTGTTTCATGGAAAGCTCTTCCCCGCTCAGCAGTTCGACGAATTGGTCCAATAGGTCGACAACCGCATTCCATGTTTGCTCATGCTCTCTTGCCGATACCAAATCACCTGCTTCTTCCGCCTCCAGTTTCAGCTTTTCCAATTTTTCCGGCACATGCAATTCTTCAAGATATAGATAAAGGGCTTCACACAATTCCCTGCCATTAGCAGCCTTTTTAGCCCGTTTTGAGAGCTTTAAGATCGGCTCGGTAAATAATTGCTTCATCTCATTCAACTCTTGCTCAAGCATCATTTCCTTATCCGTTTGGTTCCGGTCCTCGAGTTCCAGTCCGCGGAAGCGCCGGTAGGTCCATCGATCTTTGGATGTCCACCTGCTTCCTTTAATGCCGCGGGCCAGCACATAGTTTTCCAGCTTATCTACCTGTTCACGCATCCTATCGTGGTTTTTTTGCAGCGGAAATAGAAGCTCCGTCTTGATTGCACGAAATACCGGCTCATAACGCCAATAGCCATTGATGATCTCCAAAGTGGAACGAATCAGTTCTATCAGAGGATGATTCAGCATCGTCCGTTTGGAATCGACGAACAAGGGAATTTGATAATCCCGAAAAACGGTTTGTAAAATATCAGCGTATGCTTCCCCATTACGGACTAAAATCGCGATATCACGGAAACGGTGCTGTTTCTGTCTGACCAGCGACAAGATATCCCGGGCAACTCCTTCAATCTCAGCTCTGCGGTTAACTGCCTGGGCGATCGTTACTTCAGGTGACTGCTCAAACGTTTGTGCAGGACGCGTGGAAAAATAGGTTTCCAGATGATTCAGCCCCGGACTCTTTCCAAACCTTTCCGTTCCTTTTAAGATTCGGTCTTCTGCAATCGGAATGCCATTCCTCAATCCAGCCTGATAAAGGTGATGATAAAGATTTCCCGTTTGCCTGAACAATTGCAAATCATCCGGAGCATATCGCCTGTAGGGCTGATCTAACGTCAGCGAGATCGTTACACTCCTGCACAGCTTCATCATTTCTTCCACAATCAATAATTCTTGTGGGGTCAAGCTATAAAAACCATCAATATATATATCCGCATTCCTTATATATGAAGACTCTGACATTTTTTCGATCAGCAAAGTGAAATAATCTTCGGAATCTAAATATTTGTTGACCATTTCATCCTCAAAAGCCTGATAGACCAATTCAAGATCATGCAGTTTATCCTGAATGCCGCTGCCGGCCTGCGAGGTTTCAGCCATATAGTTTTGAATGTCATCAGGTTGGATGCAATACTGCTTGAACTCAGCCAGCATTAGCTCCATCTGTGCAATGAACCCCTGCTTATCAGCAGATCGACGAAACATCTTTAACTCTTCCTTTTTATCATCCATGATTTTCCGTATCAACATATTAACGCCAACACTGTCCAAATGCAGCCTGCTCATCCCCCCGGTTTCCTGAAGAACACGCCAAGCAAGCCTGCTAAAACTGAAAACCTGTGTCCGGATCATTCCGGCAAGGCCTGGTGTTTTAATTAATTTATATTCAGATAGAAACGTCATCTGATCAGGAACGAGGTAGATAATTGGATTTCCTTCGGGATCTTCTGCCATTTTAGAACGGATTTCGTCCAATATATTCGAAGTTTTCCCTGCACCCGATCTTCCCAGTAAAAAACGGAGTGACATCTCTTTTTCCCCCTTACAACTTAATATCTAGACCCATCATACCAGAAATACCTTCGTCTTTATGACTAGGTTTCTGTTTCCAATTAGATTTACTTTCTATTATTTTACCGTTTCCCTTAAAAAAACACCAATCGTACGTTCGCTTTTCCCCCAAAAGAAAAAGCCCACATAATTCTCGGGCTTCCACAATCATTCACCTGTAAATTTAAAATTGAAATCCTTGACCGGCCAATATCGAACATCCACTTTACCAACAACATTTTCAACCGGTATATAACCAAAGTGACGGCTGTCAGCACTTTCAAGACGATTATCACCCATGACAAAAAGCTTGCCCTCCGGAACTTTGGTCATGTCCGTCAATTCTTTTAATGTAAAATCACCCGTAAAATCCTGTCCTGGGAAACCTTCCTTGAATTTCTCAAGATAAGGCTCATCCACTTTCTTACCATTTATATATAGCCAATCATCTTTATAACGAATACGGTCGCCTGCAACCCCTATAACCCGCTTAACATAATCTTCTTGTGAATTCGCATGAAAAACAATAATGTCAAAACGGTTGATATCATGAATCTGGTAATTGATTTTATTCACAACAAGTTTATTTCCATCTTCAAGGGTCGGCTGCATCGACTTTCCTTCAACATCATAGCTTGAAAAGAGAAATGTACGGATTAAGATGTAAATAACAAAAGCTATCATCGCTGGTTTTATCCAATCGGATAAAGAATTCTTGTTTGTTTTTTCCATCTAGTTCAACCCCTACTGCATTTATATATTAATTTATTGTCCTTCTTCTCTCTTCATGCTTCTATTTAACCGGACTTCCAATCTTTTCCCCACATACCATAGGATGAAGATGACGATTCCGATAATGACCGTTCGCACCGGTTTATGAATTAAGGATACTAAATCGTAACCCACGAAACTGATCGTAAAAATCATCACCGCTTTCCCTCCCACTACTGCAAGTCCATATTGCAGGGTACTGACTTTTGAAAGTCCTGCCACGATATTAACGATAGCAGAAGGTGTAAAAGGGAAGCAGAGCAATATGAACAAAGGACCGAATCCATGGCTCTCAACCCAAACCATCAACCTCTGCACCTGTTTATGCTTTTGCAAAAATCGGAAAAACCTCATTTGACCATATCTTCTAATAATCCAAAAAAGCAAAAAAGACCCCGCTACCGCACCAATCCAAGAAAATAAAAACCCCCACCAGAGACCAAAAGCCGTTGCATTAGCAAGCACGAACACCACTAAGGGCAAAAAAGGCAAAAAAGCTTCCAGCATCGGCAGTAAGATTCCGGGAATTGGACCGAATGAGCGATATTGCTGAATAAGTGCCGATATATGATCAAGTGTAAACCACTCACGTATAGTATCCAAATCCATAATTATCTCCCTCGACATGCTGCCATCAAAGCAGCATAAACTTATTAAAAACTGTTTATTTTAGATATATCACTTTCCCCTGAAATTGCAAGAATTATTATCCATATATCTTCATACTTTCCCTATCTCCGGAAAACATAATCTTGTTAACGAATATTTCTAGATTTATCAAAATTGCTTGCATATACACTGAAAATACATTAGGATAAAAAAACAGAACAAACGTTCTAATTTTTACGGAATATACATATTATCATTGAAAACGTACTATTTAGAAAGGGGCGGTCATGATGACCCGCATTCCAGAAGGTGACCGAAATATGATTGAAAAAGCCATCTACCTCCCTATGGTTATTACAGTCTTAAACCTGGATCTCAAGGTCATCGAAATTAGTCCGTTTAAATTAAAAAGGCCCTATTCGGAGCTAGTCGAACATACTTTAAAAGTGGTTCAAGACGAACTTGCCGAGGTACGGCGCTATTTGCGCAAAGAGAATATTAAGGTTAGTGAAATCAAACGCGATGAATCCTTCACGATGTATTGTTTTTTATATAAAGGATACGAGGAACATCATAATTATTTCAATCCCCGCCTTCGCAACAAAACCGAAGACTTGTTATGTTATTACTTTTTCGAAAAAAACCACCGTTCAAGGAATTAGCGGGCGGGTACAGGCATCCTCCATACATGTTTCTGTGAATGCTGGATGCTTGGATCCTTCGGGAAGGGACAGATCCCTTGGATGTAAAAAGTATGACCACAAAAAAGCATTCCGCCCTTCCAGGCATAAAGGTAAGTGAGTCTTTCATGATCAAGACCGATAAGACTCACTTACCTCCATTCACCTGTTTGAATATTCCATAATCATAATTTAATCGGCTTGTTAAAACCATGGATTCATCTTTATGAATATTACTTTTCGCTCAAGGCATAACCTATGTAATCAAGTGCATACTGAATATCCTTAACCATTTTAGTTTTGAGATTCTTCAAATAAAAGTTATTTACATGCTCCTTTACAAAGGTTGGAGTCGCACCCATTATGATTGTCTCTGCCCCCATCAAACCAAGAGCACTAATCATCTTGAAGAGAAGGATAGGAAAACAGTTATCTTGAACAAGGAGCTTAAAGTAAACCAATATCATGATCCGCCGCAGAATGTAACACGCATTCATGATTTCCCCTGATCGATTGCCTTCAACAATTCCCTGTGTCGAAAAAATGAAAATACCTTTAATACGATGGGGACGCTTAAAAAGCCCATGATATCCTTTGTTTGATTGATCTATGCCATGTGGGATGAAATGTCTGCCATGGATTTCAGATAGATAATTCTTCTTCTGAAAATACCTTTTACATTTAACTGAATTACTTCAAGCTCCCTTGTTATGGCATCCTTCATTAAATTCACTCTATGCATAGCATCGCCTTTGTTCTTAATGATTAAACGGCAGAATGTCCCTCCATATTCGACGCTGTATCCTTCTGGTATACTCTCCTCTTCCCCATTATAGGAAATGAGGACTGTCAATCGCCGTTTTACATAAGCCGTTTGCACAATTACTGCTTACTGATCAGGGCAACACTTTCAAGGAAACAGTCCTTAACGATTAATAGGTCGGGCTCGTTTGTTCAATATTAATCGACAATTTAATTTCCATTCATCTATTATAACTATACGTCAACACTATCATTTTAGTGTCAGTACAACGTTATTGAAAAAGATGTTAATTGAATATCCATACCTAGTATTATCTACTAGTAGCGATTTCTTAATATAAAACGTATAAAACAAAAGAGTTCCAGAAAAATAATAACCTTTTTCGAACAGTTTGTGAAAAACTGAACAAAAGATGCATCGTCGGTCTATTGTCTAATATATTATGTATCAAGGAGTCAAACGTTAAGGAAACTTATACCCCATGTTTTGATCGTAAAAAATTTTCCCAACCTTTATTTCTTATAAAAACCATGCAATGTTTTATTTGCATGGTTTAATTCGTAGCCAAAAGGGTTTCCATCTAAATTTTAAAACAAAGATGGTTGGAACGAAAAGTGCGAGACTCATGCGGGAAATGCGTGTCCAAGGGAGACCCCGCAGGTGCAAACGCGCCGAGGATGCTCACGGACCGCCCGCGGAATGCGAGTGCCTAGAGTGGAAACCAACGTTTAAATTGTACAAATCCTAAAAAAACAGTAAACAAACTCGTCAACATACTCTTTAACAAAATATTTTTTTGGTAATCCTAACTTTCTATATTACTTTCAACTGCAGATACGCAGCCCTCGTTTAATAGTGCCAACTTCACACTTTCAACATTCTCCTTAATAAAATTTTGAGGAAAATAGATTTTCTATTGATTGAATCTGTGAAATAATGTTTTTTTCATTTTGATTCAAGAGAATTCACAAGACAATTAATCACCCAGGATCATTTTACCTAACCATAGATTTAGATGACTTTCCCCTTTTTTTACCACGAATAAAAACCGTGTCCAAATTCCAATTTTTCCGGTTTTACATGGTAAATTATTTGGAGGGGAAAAATGAAGAAAATAAATATTCTACTGGTTGCTGTGCTTGTTTTGTCTTTATTCACTGGACTTAAAACAACTGAGGCAGCCTCAAATGTAAAGGTACATTTCATCAACGTTGGACAAGGAGATTCAATCCTTATACAAACCGGCAATGAAAACGTTTTAATCGATGGCGGCGGTAAAGGAAAGGGCGCCGAAGTTGTTGCCTACCTAAAAAAACAAAAGGTAAAAACACTTAGCGCATTAGTATCCACTCACCCAGATTCGAATCATGTTGGCGGTCTGGCTTATGTGATTAAATCGCTTAATGTAAAATCTGTGTATGCCCCTAAAATTTCTCATACTACCCAGGCATACAAAGACTTTTTAACGGCTGTTAAGAAGAAGAAGCTTACAATAAAAAAAGCGAAGACTGGCGTGGAAATCAACACTAAAGCAAATGATAGTTCCCTTAAATTCATTGCACCTGTTAAAGACTATGCTAAGTCTGACTTAAATAATTGGAGTGCTGTCCTGTTACTTAAACACAGCAAAAAAACATTCTTGTTTACAGGTGATGCCGAAGAAAAAGCAGAGAAAGATATGCTGGCTAAAAAACTGGTACCAAGTGTTGATGTACTTAAAGTAGGCCATCATGGAGCAAAAACATCGACAAGTTCAGCTTTCATTAACAAAACAAAACCGAAATATGCTGTAATCAGTGTGAGGAAAAACGGCTATGGGCACCCTACTTCCACTGTTGTAAAACGGTTGAATTCAGTGAAAGCTAAAACTTATCGCACGGATAAATCAGGTAACATTATTTTTACTTATACAGGTCAGAAAATTACTGTAAAGACGGTGAAATAAATGGTACAAGGAATTATTGATCGCTTCGAAGGAAAGGTAGCTGTCGTTGAAATCGATGGTGGTGACATGAAGGATTTCCCTAAAAGTGCTCTTCCCAAGGGAGCAAAAGTAGGAGATATGCTGATTATCGATGGTGATACTATCACGATTTCCAAGAAGGCACTGAAAAATTAAGAAAAGAAATTGACGATTTAATGGATGAATTATTTGAAGATTAATTCCAGGGCCCTTCTTTAATAAGAAGGGCTTGCTTAATTTTGAATGATTCGGCGTTTGCATTCTTCTATGATTTTTCCCTGAACCCCCTCTTATCGAGGTATATACTTTGAGATTACTTCTGAAGCCTTGGCTCCATTAGCATCAGTGAACAGATAAAAGGATTTCCTCTTTGTTTCCTCAAGCCTCTGGATTAATTTCGTTTTTAAAAAAGATGTCCGGTGCAGCTGGTTTTCGAAAGAGCTGCATGATACTGCTATATCGATGGTTTGTCTATTCCTGAATGTGATGGTTGTATGTTTGGAATCCAGGCGATCATAGGATACCACATGCTCATGTGATAACCAGATGCATTGAGGACGCAACGGAGATGTAGTTGGAAAGAAGAATATCGAACTGGTCGGATCAATCGCGATCGGTGCTTTATGCGTGATGTTTATGAGCTGTTTCGTGCCTTGCTTGCGTCCTTCATAACTTGATCCGAAGAACTCGCAGCTTCTCTTAATTATTTCCATAGGTTTAAACGGGGAGATGAACTCGTCCTCCATTTCAACGATACGGGCATATATTTTACTGCCGTAATTGATTGGCGAAACCATTAGTGTATGTGGCGTGATTTCATATTCCTCGATGATTCCCTGATTGTTTTCCTTCATTTTTAATCCACCTCTTCCTCATTGCTAAACTCCGCTTTCACTTTACCAAAGCTTATATTCTTGATTGCTTATACCCTTCCATTCCTGTCCAAGAAGAGTGAAGGGAGATAGTAAATGTATGTTAAATTACTCACTATAATAGCACAACCCTTAAACATAAAAAGCAAGTTCACAAAAAATTAAAAATTCTTTTATATAGTGGCTTTTTCGTCATCTAAACGACACATTCTCTATTAAAATTTTAATTTTTAAAATTTTCAGTTGATTTTATCCACTCAAATCCATATAATAATAAAAAGGGTCAGGGGTGGTAACTTTGAAAAATGAAAAATCTTATTCAGAGTCAGTGAAGTCCTTATCAATGAGCGAAATGAAAAACGATGCCGTGGTTCAGGGAATGTTAATTGATATGATTATTCAGGAAGCCGTCCTTACTACCAAAAAGAATATCCTTGCAAAACAGATCGATGAAGCCTTGGATATGAAAAACAAACCTTTATTCTTAAAACTAAGTTCTGAAATGAACGTTTTACTAAAACAATTTGGAAATTAACATTAAGATCAGAAAAGCCTCCCATAATGTCGGGAGGCTTTTCTAATTATCATCACTCTTTATGAAACATCCCCATGACCTCGGCAGTTTCGGTTATATTAACAAAAGCATTCGGATCCACTTCTTTTATCATCGTTTTTACATCGGTTAACTGATAACGTGTAATGACTGTCATCATTACTTTGCTCTTTTCTCCAGAATATGCACCTTCACCATCCATGACTGTAATTCCACGATAAAGGTTGGTCAGGAGCTTCGTTTTCATTTCGTCACTCTTTTTGGTAACGATCATTAATGTTAATTTAATGTGATTGGAATGGATCGTATCGATCACCTTTCCTGCTGCATAAATGGAAATCAGCGTATATAATGCGGCATCCCAACCAAAGATGAATCCTGAGATAACCACCACAACTCCATTCATCACCGAAAGCAATGTACCAAGTGGAAAGTCGCTCTTCTTCGCCAATAGCATGGCAATGATATCAAAACCGCCCGAAGACCCCGAAGCACGAAAGATGATGCCTATGCCAAACCCCGATATGATTCCGCCAAATAAAGAAGACAAAATCGGTTCAGTGGATATTCCGTGAACTGGAATGAGGTATAAACTGACCGAAATCACGACAACTGATAATATCGTATAGGTTATAAAGCGTCTCCCTAATTTCAGGTACCCAAGAATCAGCAACGGCAGGTTCAACAGGAAATTCAATATCCCTGTGTTGACTGGGGTGATGATTCCGAACATGATCGCAAGTCCACTAAGTCCGCTGCTTAAAATTAAATGGGGTATCAAAAATAAGTTGTAGGCTACTGCAACAAGCACTGAGCCTATAGTGATGAAAAGTACATTATACATATCCGATCTCCTTAAAACGAACTGGGAATTTAATTTATTATAGTAGAGAACCTAAGATTTTTTAAAAAAATAGTTTTTTCTGAAAACATCTACAAATTCCCACTTTCCAAAGAAAAAAAGCCAGCTGGTTTTCAGCTGGCTTTCAATCTCCCTTTGTATCTGCATTTTCAACCGTTGAAATCCGCTCGAGCATGGTAGGATGGGAATATCGCAGCCATTTAACCAGGAATGGCGGGTTGACCTGACTCAACCCCGACCTCGTGAGTTCCTGGAACGTCGTGATTGCTGATTCTTTATCCCCGGTCATTTCAATGGCATAACGGTCAGCCCTTGTTTCTTGATATCTGGAAACATAATTGGACAGCGGGCTTGAAGCAAAGAGCAGCACAGACGTTATTAAAAGAAATAATGGGAGAGAAGAAATGCTGTCAACCGAACGGATCTTTAATTGATGGCCCCAGCGACCAATGATAAAATTCATGATTTTCGATGTCAGCCACAAACCGATTAAAGTCAGTCCTAAATAACCTGCAATCCCTATATAAATGTGCTTTTCCACATAATGAGCCATTTCATGTGCCATGATAAAAAGGATTTCATCTTCTTTCAGTTTGTTCAAGGTCGTATCCCAAAGGACTATTCTTGAGTTGGAACCTATGCCGGTCACGTATGCATTCAAGGCATTGGTCTTTTCCGCCATATTTACTTCATACACGTGTTCAGCCGGAATCTCAGCCTGTGAGGCAAGTGCCAATATTTCCGTTTCCAGCTCTTTATTTTTGAGCGGATAGAATTCATTGTAGAGCGGATCAATCAATACAGGCTGAACAAACATCAGGAACAAGGTAAATGGAATGGACAGCATCCAAGCATAGAGCCACCACTTCTTCACACTTTTCTTCATTAACCAATATAAAACGGAAACGATGATGAACATCATCCCAAAATTCACCCAGAATTCGATGACTCCATCCTTCATCCACGAGGTGAAACTTTGTGTACTTATGTGGTAACTCTTGCTCATCCGGTATCCAATGAAACTGATTGGAAACAGTGCCAGGTAAGAAATAATGGAAAGCCAGAATAAGTAAATGCCCGTTCTGATCGCTTTCAGTCTCGAGACTGCCATTGACGATTTTTCAAATGCCTTTGAAAAACCGAATAATAAAATGAAGAAATACAGCAGCCATTCATATGGCGTGGATACGAAAAAAATAAAATTCCGCAGTCCTGAATACTCTTCGCTAAGCTTTAGTTCCCTTGCATTCAGGAATGTTGCAGGATCTGCTGCAGTTCCACGCAAAGCTTCGGGAATGGTGGTATCAGCTCCATAAAAAATATACCAATACATCGCTGCTGCATATAGGATATATAATATAATCGCTCTTCCAGCCCATTTTCTAACCATGATGCCCCTCCTTAAACGAATCTCCCTCTTAATAGTTTAATCCAAAATGGACAGGTTAGAACCGGATTTCCCTTCAATATCATTCTTCCCTTACAATCTCCATCATTTTGTTGATTTTTTATTCTTTATTATCAACCTTAAGATCTCACAGAATACACCTCCAGCCAAAAATGCACATCCGGGATTGGAGGCGGAATGATGATCAGAGACACTAAAAAAACAGAGGGATGTTTAAAGCAACCACTTAATTGCTTAGATGAAAATCGTTTCATCAAAGGTTTTGGTAAGGGCATTATGAAAGAGGCCGATTAACGGAACGGCAGGGCATGTGTAGTCATCCCTTCATCCCGCTTTTTGGAAAACTATACAAAAGTGCCATAAGCTCCGGTCGATTATTAACATTCAGTTTTCTGTAAATACGGCTTATATAGTTTTTTACCGTGCCGATCGATAGAAAAAGTTTTTCTGAAATTTGCTGATTCGTTTCGCCTTGGGTTAGCAGGATAAGCAGTTCATGCTCGCGTTTAGAAAAGACCCCCCATTTTTCTATTGCCTTTTCCAAAGTCACTGGTGATCTTTCAACATCCTGCTGCAGCTTTTTCATTAATATTGATTTAAATGAGGCAGGATAAACTATCTGACCGTTGGCACATTGACGGATTGCCGACATCACTTGTTTCATTCCGCCATCCTGTAACACATAACCTGCTGCACCATGGCATATGGCTTCGATAAGATAATGATTTTCTGAATAGGCAGTAAAAATGAGGAAAGGAGTGAATGGATATTTTTCCTTCAGGATTTGCATGACTTCCTGTCCATACTTTCCTGAAGACCGGGCATCAATAAGAATGACATCTGGTATGGCTGATGAATGATCAGAATCAAGAAGGTCCATTTCATTTCCTGTCTTCCCCATGACCTTAATGTCATCTTCTTTTTCGATGATTCCCTCAAGTCCTCCCTGACCACCATATATCATTAGCTTAATCGACTTCATAACCTCACCTGTTACTTTCTTTATTTGTTATTAATCCGATAATTTTTTGTAATTGTCCGCCGCAAGTAGTTCTATTGGTCTATATTTTACATCATTAATTTACCTGTAACAAATTTAAACTGTTAAATGCTTTAAAAAGTGCTCCTTCTGACAATAAAAAGGCTATCAACCCGTTTGACTTCAGGATGATAGCCTTTTTCTTTGTTCCTCATCTATGAGAGTATCAAGTTTCATGATGCTTTCCTTTGCCCGGGGAAAATCAATTTTGCGATAATGGTGTTTTCCACCTTCTTCTTCATCTTTTTCGTCGGCCCATTTGACGACTTGCTGAAGCGGTGTGCGAATAATATCATTTGAAGGTAAGAACGAATCGGTGTGAAATAAAATGGCGAGGGAAATGGTCTTTGCCTTTATCGGATTTTCTCCCAAGCGGATTAATAGTTTATGTGCTCGTTCTGCTCCTTTGATCGGGTGAATATCATTTTGTTTATATAGATCATAATCCCATTTACCATTGCGATACCAGGTGAAATGACCCATATCATGCAAAAGTCCAGCTTTGGCAGCAATATCAGGGTCGACATTATATTCATTTGCTAAGTGAAACGCATGGTATGCTACCGCAATCGCATGTGCCAGACCTGAACGGTTCAAGTATTTTTGAGCAATGGGATGTGTAAAAATATCCAAAAGCTTTACATCTCTCATCTAACCCCTCCTTACAATTTTGTGGAAATTTTTAATGACAATGATAACTCTTTTCGAAACAAGAATCAAGGTTTTAAGTTCTTCAATATATTTTATGCATCCTCATACACTTTGGTTGTACAAAAAAAAGGACCATTGCCAGTTATAGGCAATGATCTCCTCATGATCAATGTAATTCAGTTTTGCAGTACATGGTTTTTCAAGGAACGTCGCAAAATTTTACCAGTCGCGTTTTTTGGAAGTTCATCCAAAAACTCAATTTTTTCCGGTACCTTATATTTGGCCAAGTGTTCCATGCAATAGGCAAGCAGCTCTTCCTCGGTCAAAGCATTGTTTTTCTTTACCACAAAGCATTTAACCACTTCTCCCTGATTGGGATCGGGAACACCGATGGCTGCTGCCTCAACTACTTCAGGATGGGCATACAAAACCTCCTCCACTTCACGTGGATAGACATTATAGCCACCGACGATGATAAGCTCCTTTTTACGATCTACAATGAAAAAATAGCCTTCATCATCCATCCTGGCTAAATCGCCTGTATATAACCAGCCATTTTTCAAGACAGCGGCTGATTCTTCAGGCATTTTATAATAACCCTTCATTACATTCGGACCTCTGACAATCAATTCCCCTACCCCATTGATCGGAACTTCTTCTCCAAGCTCATTGACCACTTTGTTTTCCACCCTAAGGATGGAGGTTCCGATGGAACCCGCCTTCCTTGGACGGTCCAAAGGATTGAAGCAGGTAACAGGGGAAGCTTCGGATAAGCCATATCCTTCTGAAACCCTGACATTAAATTTCCGCTCGAATGATTCAAGCAGGGACACTGGCATAGCGGATCCGCCCGAGATGCATATCCGCAACGACTTCAAAGCATCCTCTTTCGCATCTGGATATTGGAAAAGAAAGTTATACATCGTAGGCACTCCAGCAAAAACGGTCGCTTCGTATTTTTTGACTTGCCTGAATATTTCCTTTGGACTGAATTGCGGGACAATTAAAAGCGTACCACCGCTTATCAACGGGGCATTCACAACTACCGTTAAACTGAAAACATGGAACATTGGCAATGTCGTAATGACACGGTCACTTTCCGTGATTTTTAAATATTCCCCAATATCATGTGCATTGGAGTAGATATTGGCATGTGTGAGCATGGCCCCCTTTGGTTTCCCCGTAGTTCCCGAGGTATAGAGTATGATTGCCGTATCTTCAGGATCCAGTTCTGGACCTTTAAACCCGTCATCCCCCGATTCGACCATTTTTGTAAACGATTTCATTTTTTGATAGATGTTAAATTTGCTAATCTCCCCATTATCCGGCTGCGTTTCACAAATTACATATTGTTCGACGCTTGAGAGGGTTGGGTTCATTTTCTCTAATAAGGGTAAAAGCTTGTCTAATGCCACAACAACCTTTACATCGCCATTATTCAGGATGTAACCAATCTCGTCAGGTGTGTAAATGGGATTGACGGGAATTACGGTCGCCCCTGCTCGCATAGCTCCATACAACGAAATGATGAAATGTGGAGAGTTGCCTAATAACAGCGCAATGTTATCACCCTTTGTAACACCAAGCCTATGTAATTCGTCTGCGAACTTCGTAACGGCCTTATCCAATTCCCCATATGAAGTGGATTGATCCACAAAGTAATATGCTGGCTTATCCGCCTTTTTTAAAGCCATTTGATGAAGCCGTTCAGATAAATTCATCTTTCTCCCTCCCCTGCAAATAGCATGAATGAATAGTCATTCATTTTTTATGGTGAACTAAATACAGTTTTATTATATTAAAAGAATGCGACCACAGCAAGAATTTTATCCATTTTCAAGAAATTACTGTCATTATTAGGCATAAAAGCCGTCCTATTAAGTCGGGACGGCTTTTCAAGCTTAATATATTAAAGCCAATATTTCTTCTTTTGTTACATTGCCAAAATAATGACGAACATCGATCTCATCCAGTACCCTGCTGATTGCTTCCTTTTCATAGCGTATTCCAGTAAGCTTTTGTTCAATATCCGCAACCTCACCGACCCCGAAGAAATCACCGTAGATTTTACAATTTTCAATGATTCCCCTGTTCACTTCAAGGCGGATATCAACAGATCCCACAGGGAATCTATGCGAGTTTTGCAAGTTGAATTTAGGTGATTTTCCATAATTCCACTCCCAGTTTTGATACCTTTCTTCCGATATTTCGTGAATTTTCTCCCAATCCGTCTCGGTTAAAACATACTCTGTAACCTTACCGCTATCTTTGAAAATATTTTGCAGGAGGAATGAACGGAATTCTTCAACAGACATCGGTTCTTTTAGGAAATCGGCGATATTACCGACACGGCTTCTTATCGATTTAATCCCTTTGGACTCGATTTTATCTTTTTTCACTTTTAAAGCGGATACAATGTGATCCATTTCTGATTGAAACAGCAATGTCCCATGACTGAACATCCTGCCCTTCGTTGAAAACATCGCGTTCCCTGAAATCTTCTTTCCTTCAGCCAGAATATCGTTACGTCCGCTCAATTCAGCATGTATTCCTAGTTTCTCGAGCGTTTCCACGACAGGCTGGGTGAATTTCCTGAAGTTATGGAAACTATCCCCATCATCTCTCGTAATGAAACTGAAATTGAGATTCCCCAGGTCATGATAAACCGCTCCGCCCCCGGAAAGGCGGCGAACAACTGTAATGCCATTTCCATCTACATAATCGGAATTGATTTCTTCAATCGTATTTTGATTTCTTCCTATGATGATTGAAGGACGATTAATGTAAAATAGAAGATAAGTTTCATCTATATCTAAATGTTTAAGCGCATATTCTTCGATGGCCAGGTTAATTCTTGGATCTGTAATTCCCTTATTATCAATAAAAAGCACAGTTGTTCCTCCTTGTAGACTTCATATCCCAGATGTTTTTTTATAGTTGGAATTCGAGATTGGTTTTGGCTACAGCTATTTCCCTTTTGAATACCTCGGATGCTTCTTTTTTCAGTTGATCGAGATTCCCATAATGAGGAAGGTGAGTTAACAGCAATAGCTGGACGTCTGCCTTTTCTGCCAACAGGCCCGCTTCCCTTGCCGTCATATGCCCCGCCTTTGAACCATCCATATCACTATAAAAGTTACTTTCACATAATAAAACATTTGCGTCTTTAGCGAAATCTGCAAGCTCGTCCATATATGAACTGTCCCCTGTGTAAACTATCGAATGATTTTCTGCTTCAATCCTCATTGCAAAACAAGGGACTGGATGTTTTGTTTTCATGAACGTAAATTTACACGGTCCAATGGTTAAGGGTTGATCAGCAGAGTAGGCGATCCCCTTTGTCACGTCTTTATAAGTTAACTTACCGAATTCGACTTCGTCCAAATCATGACCATAAATAGGAATGGTCCTTTTTTCGCTGCCCAATATCTGCTGTATGAACGCAGCGTGCTGCAGGACACCAATATCCGCTACATGATCCGGATGATAGTGGGATAATACAACTGCACCAAGATCCTCTGGCTTCATATGGTTTTGCAGCTGTGATAGAACACCGCTGCCACAGTCAAGCAGAATGCGAAAATCTTCATATTCAAGCAAATAGCCGGAACTTGCCTCATTTTTAGCTGGATATCCGCCCCAGCAGCCAATTACGGTGATTTTCATGCTTAGGCACTCCTTTTTTTCTCTCAATGACTTCCCCATTAATATAAACTATTCTTGCCCTTATTTCACCTTTTTTACTTATGTTATAAAACATTCATTGACATTTTAAATCTGTTATAATACAATAAAACCATAGAAATGAGAATAATAAAAAAATTCAGGAGATGATCTTCATGATTCAAAGTAGCGTTGAGTTCTTTAAAAACCTGCCACCGAAACAATGCACGGAATGCGGAAAAAAAATTGAAGAACAGCACGAATGTTATGGAAACCACTGTGATCATTGCCTTTCTGGAGAGTAGTAGTCTTGTGTTTCACCATCCGCTTCCCAAATAGCAGGATGAATATATATATGTTTCGGTTTCGCAGCTGAAACCAACCCCAATAAAAGAAGAGATACCGATCATCGGTATCTCTTCTTTTATTGAGGTTCATTGCCTTTCAGCAAAAAATAGAATTGTCACGTAACGGATAATCCTTTGAATAAATATATTTTAAATAGTTCAGCAATTTCCTCTTTCTCTAATGGGGCATGGTTCCTTTCCCAATCAAAAATCAGGGCAAGGTACATCTTTAGCATCAGGAAAGCTGTTATCTCTGGATCGCAAGGTTGTACATAGCCCTTATCAATCGCTATTTTTAGTTTGTCCTTAATGTAGGATACAATGGCTTCTTCCATTTCATTAACCATCTCCTGAACGGCTGGCGTACCTATTTCCCGCTCTTCCTGAAGAAGTTTTAATGATAATTGATGTTCCTGCCTGAACTCCAGAATTCGATAAACGGCCCGATGCAGGTTTTCAAAAAAGGAGAGTTGGTCATCCAAAGACTGTTCCGCCTCATACTTCATTTCCTCTATCAACCGCTGAACGATTTCTTTAAACAGCTCTTCTTTATTTTTATAAAAGGTATAAATGGTCCCTTTTCCCACATTGGCAATTTTAGCGACTTGATCCATCGTCGTTGCCTTATAGCCAAAAAGTGAAAACGACTTGGTCGCGGCTTCCAAAATTAATTTTTTACGATCAACAGACATTTCCCACCTCAATCCTGACCAGACGGACAATACAGTCATTATGTTCAACGATATCATATCAAAAATTTTCAGTCTTTTCAATTATATTATCAATTACTTAGAGAAACAATGGCCATCCCCGTTACTGGACAGCCACTTTTCGAAAATAGGGTATTTATTTAAATCAGCAAGGTCAAGTAAAAAGAATGCGTCGCTTTTCCGGTGAATTACCTAACATCAAATGAAAATTTGCAGAGCATATTGCAAGCTTGGTTAAACTAATTTTCTCCTATTGACTGATCACTTTTCCTGTAATCTGTTTAAAATGATCGTGGCCAAAGCATCGATGAATTCAGGTTTAACATTAGGCATATCCGGCCTATAGTAGCCTGCACCAATCTCTTCCGTCACAACCTTACATTCATAATCGTTATCATAAAGGACTTCAAGGTGCTCGGCAACAAAGCCAACAGGAATATAAATGAAAGCTTTATAACCTTTTGCCTGGTGAAGATCTCTGGTTAAATCCTGTACATCAGGTCCCAACCATGGTTCAGGAGTTTGTCCAGCGCTTTGCCAGCCTACTGCATAATTGGTAACCCCTGCGCCTTCGGCAATCATGTCTGCCGTTTCTTTCAGTTGATTTGGATACGGATCTCCCGATTGCAAGATTTTTTCCGGGAGGCTATGTGCCGACACGATCAAAGCGAAATTATCGCGTTCTTCCGAGGTCATTTTCCCGATTACTTCTTTTACTTGGTCTACCCAATATTGGATGAATTTTGGTTCATCATACCAGCTTTCAACGGAAGTGATGGTCAGGTCCCCCAATTTAGCGGCTTCATCCTGGGCACGTCCATTATAAGACTTCACGCTGAATGTTGAAAAATGCGGTGCCAATACTATACTGACCGCTTCTTTGATTCCATCTTCATGCATTTGTTTCACTGCGTCTTCAACAAAAGGTTCAATATGTTTGAGTCCAAGATATGCCTTGAATTCAACTTCCTCCTGAACGGAATTCAATTTCTTTTCAAGCGCTTCAGCTTGTCCTGCCGTTATTTTTGCAAGCGGGGATAATCCACCGATCGCTTCATATCTGCCTTTTAGGTCGGCAATCAATTCGTCGCTTGGCCGTCTCCCATGACGAATATGTGTATAATACCTTTCAATATCCTCTTCAGTGTATGGAGTACCATAAGCCATGACTAAAAGGCCCATTTTTTTTCTTGACATGAAATTACACCTCTTTTAAAGATTTCGTTCTTTCATTGTGCATCCAATTACGGAGTTTTAGCAAATGGTTCGCTCACTTTACTTCATTTTTGAGGAATATTCATGAATGAAAGCGGTCAGCTTCTTCAGTGTTTCCGGATTTACGGAAGGGAAAACCCCATGACCAAGATTAAAGATGTAGCCGTCCTGTTCCATGCCCTGATCCAGGATCCTTTTCGTCCGTTCTTCTATAACATCCCATGATGATAATAGCAGGGCAGGATCAAGATTACCTTGTACCGTTTTCTGGATTCCCATTTGTCTTGCTTCTGTAATTGGCAGTCTCCAATCAAGCCCGACTACATCAATCGGAAGATCATTCCACTCAAGTGCCAAGTGACTTGCGCCGACCCCGAACATGATTAGCGGTACATTTTCTTCACGCAATGAAGAAAAGATACGAGTCATGATCGGCTTGATGAACACGCGGTAATCTTCAACGTTCAGAGCACCCACCCATGAATCAAAGATTTGGACGGCCTTAACGCCGGCTTTGATTTGTGACTTGACATAGATGATGATCATATCCGCCAATTTATCCATTAATGCAAACCAGGCCTTTGGCTCGGAATACATGAAAGCTTTCGTCTTATTGTAGTTTTTGGAGGGGCCGCCTTCAATCATGTATGAAGCAATGGTGAACGGAGCCCCGGAGAAACCGATCAAAGGAACGGACAATTGCTCCGTGGTCAATAATTTAATCGTGTCCAACACATATGGAATGTCTTTCTCTGGGTTCAATTCACCTAATTTTCCAACATCTGTCACCGATTGGATCGGGTTGGATATGACTGGACCGATTCCGGACTTAATCTCAACATCCACACCAATGGCTGGTAGCGGTGTCATTATATCTTTATATAAAATCGCAGCGTCTACGTCATATTGCTCAACTGGCAATCTAGTTACATAAGCGCATAATTCCGGCTGGTGAGTAATTTCAAAAAGTGAGTACTTCTCTTTCAATTTACGGTATTCCGGCTGTGAACGGCCGGCCTGACGCATATACCAAACAGGCACATGATCCGTTTTCTCTCCTCTTGCAGCTTTTAAAAATGTATCATTCGTAATTTCCTTAGACATTAATATCCACCTTTCAAGCAATCACGTTTCTATTTTTATTCATTACCTACATAGAATATCAGAAGGATGTTGAATTTCAAATCGAATCTCCTTAAACTATAGCTTTTTCTATAATAGAAGTATAGCCAACCTATATATTTGTCAAAAAATCGACTTTTTTATACGTACCTTACCGGTTTGCCAGCTTGATGGTTAGTTTGGAAATGGTAAAAGCACTATTCATTGGGTAAAATGGGTATACAGGTACTATATAGTAATTGGAGGGGAAATTATGAATGTATTCATCACATCAGGCACTTACGATTTTTTGAAAATCAAAAAAGATAAGCACCCGAATGAAAAAATATTACTTATGCAAAATCCTGACACTGCAGTACTTTTACATGAAACAACTGGTAAAACGATCTTCAGCTCGCCACGTAAGTATGAAGTGGTTGATGGGAAAGGGAACCTTCAGGATCATGGGTATGTAGTCATGAATAATATCCCTGTAAGTGAGGAAGGAAGGCCGGTATTCGAACATCGTTTTAAAAACAGGGCTGGATTCATTGAAAATGAACCAGGTTTCGTCGCACTTCGTATTCTGCGGCCGATCAACTCTGAAACTTATGTTATTCTAACGATTTGGGAGAAACAAGCTGATTTCCTGAACTGGAAGAATTCCAGTTCCTTTAAGATGGCGCATAACAGCGACTCAAAACCTCCCGTTACGAATTCCAGCCAGAAGATGTTTTCGGGTGAAGCCTATGTAACGCAATACACATTGGTGAAGGATTCCGAAGAATAATCCATTCCTGCTCAATAAAAGGCCCATCCCCTCAAGGATGGGCTTCTTCATAGTAATGCAGAACGATATTTTGAATGCATAATGATCAATAAAACCTATAACAATCCGACAAATTCCTTCTTTATTTCCGGGGAAATGCAACCGATATTTACATATATTTCATTCAAAGTACTCTAGACCCCAGGAATTTATACAATTTAAACAAGGTTAAACTATATGCCGCTCCTAATGCAAAACCTGCCAAAAATAAGGCCCACCATTGCGTGGGTACTTGGAAAACTGAAGCCAGCGGTCTCCATCATATGATTTTCAGGGCGTACTCTTTTAACATGATTTTTTATCCACCCGTTTAATACATCACCCCCGGCAATCCCGATAGAATAGACGGCCATGGTCCAATAATCCTTCTTAATTATCCACAAATATAGAATACATAGTAAGCTTCCAAAACCAATGAACATGGATTTCCCATGATAGGTAATGTACTTGAAGAAAGTGAACGAAAAAGTATTTTTACCTACAGAAAAGAGTTCCGCAATATATGTATCGAATGCTAAAGATTTCTCACTCTGGACTTTATTCATCAAAAAAAAGAATAGCAACAAGCAAAGCGAAACCATAGCAATCCAGGAATATTTATTCATTATATATCTCTCTCCTCAAGGTATTTAATTCACTTTGGATTATTCAGAATATGATATACTATTTACAATTAATCCAATCATTGGGAGGTGCAAAATGATACAGCGATTACACGATCTTCTAGATGGTTCATATGAAGAAATGGTTTCCATCAGGCGTTATCTTCATCAACATCCAGAGCTTTCTTTTCAAGAAACCCAAACGGCGGCCTTCATCGCTGAATTTTATGAAAAACATGGAATCGAACACCGGACGAATGTAGGCGGCAATGGAGTTATTGCCAAGGTCACCGGCAGTAAGCCTGGTAAAACCGTAGCATTGCGCGCTGATTTCGACGCCTTACCCATTCAAGATGAAAAAGAAGTTCACTATAAATCTTCCGTACCCGGGGTAATGCATGCGTGTGGACACGATGGGCATACAGCGACACTCCTTGTCCTTGCAAAAAATCTGAATGAACTGAAGGATGAGCTCGAAGGTGAATATATATTTATCCACCAGCATGCTGAAGAGTATGCTCCAGGAGGCGCCAAACCGATGATTGAAGCTGGCTGCCTTGATGGGGTGGATGTAATTTTCGGCACCCATTTATGGGCCACGGTCCCTACCGGAACAGTCCAATACGCTTTTGGACCCCTTATGGCCGCTGCTGACCGTTTTGAAATCACCATTCAAGGGCAGGGCGGACATGGAGCCCAGCCGCATAAAACCCGTGATGCAATCGTGGTCGGCTCTCAGCTAGTCATGGCCCTACAGCAAATCGTAAGCCGCCGCCTTAACCCAATAGATTCTGCAGTCATTACCGTCGGTTCCTTTGTAGCAGATAATGCCTTTAACGTCATTGCAGATAAGGCAAAAATAATCGGGACCGTCCGCACATTCAAGGAAGATGTCCGTTCATTCATTAACGAAGAAATGGAGCGGATTGTTAAAGGAACCTGCCTAGCTGCGGACTGCACCTATGAATATCAATACTTTCAAGGTTATCCAGCTGTTATTCCACATGTTGAGGAAACTAAATTCCTCATCGAGAGCACTGAGTCCGTCAAGGAAGTTTTAATTACAGAGGAAATTGACCCGGATATGACAGGTGAAGATTTTTCTTATTATTTACAAAATGTAAAAGGTACATTCTTCTTTACGGGAGCCAGGCCAAAAAATGAACATACATATCCACATCATCATCCTTTGTTTGACATTGATGAAAAAGCGATGCTCATTGCAGCCAAAATATTAGGCACTGCAGCGGTGACCTATCACAATAAGAAACAATCATCTCAAAAGGTGAATGAATCTTTATTGCGGTAATGGTAAAGGGACGGCTTATCCCCGTCCCTTACTGTTTACGAAGTCTGATTCGGTAACAATGGACAGCCGTCTCCCCAAGATGTTCCAACAAATGATGGTTCGCATATCCACCGACAGCTGCCCCAAAACCTGGAACGAGCTGAAACATTTTGATGACATCGATGTGATCGCGATATTCCTGCTGAAATTCTTGCCAGTCTATTTCCGGACATTTCCCTGAATCCCATTCCTCTATTACCCGTAATGTTTCCAATTTCTTCTCCTCGCTGGAAAATGCCATCTGGAAGATATGAAGAATGAACAATCGTTCCTCATATTTATTTGGATCGAAACCGTATATACGGGATAGTTCGAATAATAATTTCATCTTTATGCTAAGCAGTAATGGGAAATCAGCCAATCCAATTAAAAGCCCTGCCGCTCCGGTTCCCACACCTTCTATAACCGCCGTTTTCCGATATGCTGTTACAGTTTCCGCAACCCACTCTTCCTTTTGCTGCAAGGTTAATAGCACTACATTTTTTTCTTTAGACATATATTTAGAACCTGATAATACGGCCTCTATCATCCCTTTAATACTATCAGTAATCACTTTGTGCACTCGGTCTGGAATATAACTATTCAATTTGATTTGCGCCTTTTTGGACATCCGCTCAAGCCTGCCGGATTTCTTGGCTACTTTCTTTTTCCATGATGCTAGTTCAGATAATGCCTTTTGTTCATATTCATCCATCATTTAACACCTCCGTTAAATATGTATATACCCCCTATGAGGCTTTTAGTTTCAATTTTCATTTCTTAAAAGAAAAAGCTGATTTTATGAAAAATCAGCTTCGCTTAAAAGTTTTTAATTTTCTTTGCTGCATAAATTTTAAAACCGAATATGAAAACAAGCCCCATTGCCAAGGCGGCTAAAGCGGACATCCATTCCCCTTTCACTAACAGGACCAAACTGAAGACAAGGTCCTCAAATAATAGGAAATAGGAAATTAGCTTTATGACTGCAGATTCTCTCATTTTTGCTGGCAATGGATACAATGAGACCCATACTTTCCATTCATGTGCCTTCCAAACCGGCAGCAGTTGCAGGGCTGTCATGAATAGGAACATGAACGTAACAATCAAATGTGCCCATATGTTAGTGAATACACTTAAAATCACGGAGCCCATGATCGTTAAACGAAAACAAAGTCCCACATAATCATTGGATCGCAGCAGTGTACGGGCGTAAAGATAGGTATAAGTTGATTTATCACCATACGGAATGAGTGATAATAGCCAGTCCATCCATTTCCTTCTCGCTACTTTCCCTTTCAAATGAGGAACATCAGTGAACATGTTCGCTATTCGATAGAAAGAATTCATCCGTTTGTTTTCCAGTTCCACCAGTCGTTCCCACTTCAGCACGAAACCTTTAGTTGCGCTTCGGTAATACATGTAAAGTGCTAACAATAATAAGAAGGTTATAAGTGCAAACAGTATATTTGCCCTTGAACAGATGAAATAAAGAATCACTCCATTAAGTAAAAAGCGGATGAGAGAGTCCCAATGGCTCACTGATGTATCCTGATATTTCAATACCAGCCAGCGCATGGTTAAATTCAAAAACTTCAAAATAAGCAAAACGACCAGGATGATTCCAAGGTCCTTACCTCCTGCACCCGTAACCTTCGAATACATCGGTATCGATGCAATCAGGACAACCAGAAGAATAAAGCTTTGCATGACCCAACTTAATATCAATGAATTCTTGAAATAGCTTCTCAACTTCGTTTCAAGCGGAAGCAGGAATACCGTATCAGGTTCTTTCAAGAATGTATTTATCGGGCTTCTGGTTACAATGATCGATAACACAAAGGCCATGATCAATTCAGCCGGGAAATCACTGTTTAACGTCTTCACCCAATCACTGTAATAATAAGCCAACCCACCAAGAACCAATACCATGACAAAAACAAGATGGCCATTAAAGATATAACGAAGATATTTTTGCGTTTCATTTATATAGCCTAAATATCTTTCCTTCCAGAGACTTTGACTATTCATGACCGATTTCTTCTTTCGTCAATTGGATATATAAATCGTCCAGAGTTGCCCCTGGCATGGAAAATTGTTGACGAAGCTGCTCAAGATCGCCTTTCGCCCGAATCTCACCATTATGCAGTATGATGAAAGAATCACAATACCTCTCAGCTGTCGCCAGTATGTGTGTAGACATTAAAATTCCCGCTCCGCTCTCTTTCATCTTCCTCATCAAATCAAGCAGGGATTGAATGCCTAGGGGATCAAGACCTACGAAGGGTTCATCGACGATATATAAAGACGGCTGTACTAAAAAGGCGCACATTATCATCACCTTTTGCTTCATTCCCTTTGAAAAATGGGCCGGGAACCATTTAAGCCTTTTCTCCATATGGAATTCCTTTAACAGAACGTCCATCCTTTCTTTATATGTGGCTTCCTCCAAACCATGTGCCATGGCTGTAAGCTTTAAATGCTCCTCAAGTGTAAGCTCATCATACAAAATTGGCGTTTCTGGAACATAAGTGAATTGTTTTCGATATGTATCCGGGTCCTGGGCAAGTGTTTTACCATGAATCGAGACGCTTCCGCCTTTCGGCTCCATGAGTCCGATGATATGTTTAATCGTCGTACTTTTCCCAGCCCCGTTAAGCCCAATTAACCCAACTAGCTCATTTGGCTGAATGTCAAAACTTATTCCTTTTAACACGGGCGTTTTCGTGTATCCGCCCACTAATTGCTTTATTTCCAATAAGGACATATAAACGATCCTTTCTATATAGAGGTTCTTATTTCCATTTTATCAAATTCTCCTGCTTTTATATAGTCGAGTGTTCCCGGAACTAAATTTCCATAAATAACTAATTATATTTTCCCAGCTTGTTGGTCATCATAAATAAGGAAGAAGGGGTTAGTCATTACGTGTGATTCACATCATATTGTAAATGAGGTGTCAGTTAAAGACGTATTACACTGAAATACCCATAAGTTTTATTACAAATGATTTACATCATATTGTAAATGAGGTGTCAGTTAAAGACGTATTACTGAATTTAACCAGAAGCTTCATAAAAAAATCGTTTCGAGCAAGGAGATGGTTCTCTTGCACGTAAAAGCAGAAAAATCATTCAATAATTATCAATTATGCTTTGAAAGTTGATGAAACTTTAAAGATATAGGAGATGGTTGCTTTGAATGGAAAATCTCTAATCAGATAATAACCGTATTTTACTACAATGTAGATGAGGTGTTTGTCGCAGAGAATTTATGCTAATGCGAATTTTGAAGCAAAACCCCCTTTTTCGACAGGCAGGGTGCAACTTATGTTGCATCCTGTTTTTATGATTTTTCCTTTTCTCAAAGATTCAAGCTATGGTACGATTAACCAAATACATTAACTTTTAAAGGAGCGTTTTTAATGAGTGATTGCATTTTTTGCAAAATAATCGATGGGGAAATTCCAAGTAGTAAAGTTTTCGAAAATGAACATGTATTGGCCTTTCTCGATATCAGTCAAGTAACAAAAGGCCATACGCTGGTAATACCTAAAGTACATAAGGAAAACCTTTATGAGTTGACACCTGAGATCGCCAAGAACCTCTTTGAAGTGGTGCCGGAAATTGCCCGCGCCATGAAGCAGGAATTCCAACCTGTAGGCCTGAACCTTTTAAATAATAACGGTGAAGCTGCAGGACAGTCCGTTTTCCATTTTCATATGCATTTAATTCCTCGGCATGGGAAAGGTGACGGCTTTGGTGCTGTTTGGAAAACCAATACCAGCGACTATACACCAGATGACCTGAAACAAATCGCTGACTCCATTGCACAGCATTTAAAATGAGACTGTAATGGCCTGTGAAGAAGGTTTCTTTCTCCTTTCCAATCGGCAATTGAACTTTGACTGAACGCTGGTTGCATGAAAAAAACAATGATCCCGATTTGGTCCTCACTTTAAAGTGCAGGACCTTTTTTACATTGGCCTAACATTAAAATGGATTGTCACTTAAAATTCTAAATTTTCCTCCTATTGATTTTAGTTTTCTGGTAGGATATATGAATAGTCTCAAATACTTTATCACATAGTCGTATAGGAGGAAAAAAATTGAAACGTGCACGCAATTTTAACGCTGGGCCAGCCGCCCTTCCCTTAGAAGTTTTACAAAGAGCTCAAAACGAATGGTTGAATATTGAGGATTCCGGTATGTCCGTCATGGAATTAAGCCATAGAAGTTCGGAATTCGAAAAAATTCATAACCATGCCATTCAATCATTAAAAGACCTTATGGAAATTCCTGAAAATTATGAAGTTCTCCTGCTGCAAGGAGGAGCAAGTCTACAATTTTCCATGATTCCCATGAACATTTTGAAAGATGGAAAAAGGGCAGATTATGTACTCACTGGTTCTTGGTCGGAAAAAGCATTAAAAGAAGCCAAAAAGGTTGGTGAAACGGCCGTAGTCGCTTCATCCAAAGATGAAAAATATACGTTCATCCCTAAAGTCGAAGACATTCAATTGAATGATGATGCTGCATATCTTCATATCACAAGCAATAATACGATTTACGGAACACAATGGAAGGATTTCCCGGAAACGGGCAACATTCCTTTAGTAGCCGATATGTCAAGTGATATTCTCAGCAAAAAGATTGATATTAGTAAATTCGGCATCATCTATGCAGGTGCACAAAAGAATCTAGGTCCATCGGGTATCACGGTCGTTATCATCCGTAAAGATTTAATAACGGATAATGACAAAATCCCATCCATGATGAACTACTCTATCCATTCAAAAAATGATTCTTTATACAACACCCCTCCGACATTGGCCATTTACTTATTGTCCCTTGTGTTGGATTGGGCAAAAGAACAGGGCGGCGTGGAAAAGATTGCTGAAGTCAATGAAGAAAAAGCAAAAGTCATTTACGATGCCATCGACGGCAGTGATGGTTTTTATAAAGGTCATGCCCTGCCGGACAGCCGTTCATTAATGAATGTAACGTTCACGCTTCCGTCTGAAGAAGCTGAAGTACAATTCCTTAAAGAAGTGAAGCAAGCCGGATTCGTAGGACTGAACGGTCACCGTTCCATCGGCGGCTGCAGAGCATCCATCTATAATGCGGTCCCTCTATCCCATTGCCAGGACCTTGCTGATTTCATGAAGAAATTCCAAGAATCGTATAAAGCGAAGGAAGCTCAAACCCTTTAATTCAAACAAATATAACTTCTAAAAAAATAGGTCTTATGATATACTATTTTAAACTTCTTGCAACAGGCAATAGTGCATTGTTGAAGAAAAGCTGTTAGTTGAGATGAGAATAGGAGAGATGAGTAAATGAAAACGAAAACCCTTGTGTCACTGTCCCTATTAATCGGGATTGGGGCTGCCCTGCATTTTATCGTACCTGGATTCTTCCTTGGCATGAAACCGGATATGATGCTGTTAATGATGTTTTTGGCGATTACCCTGTTTCCCGCGAAGAAGAATGTATTCATTGTCGCCCTGGCAGCAGGAGCCATCTCTGCCATGACAACTACATTTCCAGGAGGACAGATCCCAAATATCATAGACAAATTGGCAACAGCCTTCCTGTTTTACCTTTTATTCATCAGTCTTAAGAAGTTTTCAACATCCGTTGTCACCGTTAGTATCTTGACTGCCGTTGGAACAATGATTTCCGGCGCTGTCTTCCTTGGTTCGGCTTATTATATCGTTTCCCTTCCAGGGCCTTTCGTTGCACTTTTCGGCGCTGTTGTACTTCCTGCCGTGCTTTTAAATACAGTTGCGATGGTCATCATTTATCCAATCGTGAACGGCATCGTTAGAAAATCAAATATACCCATTAATGCTTAAGCAGCAGGATCATCATACCTAAAAAAGCACCGGAAACTCCGGTGCTTTTTTTTCCAATCATATGAAACTGGAATTCTAGCAAGAATCATCCTCCAATGGTCAATGAATCAATATCCACATAAACCAAATGAAAAGCAGTAAAACCCCAGGGAGACCCATGGCGAAGGCTCTAGCCTGGAGTACCCTCCTTGGCGGATAGATGCCAGGAGTTTTTGCTAGCCTTAGAAAATACCCCATTCCGCACAGGCATACCAGGCCTAATAAAAAAATGATTTTCATTATTAACCCACCAGTGCCATCCATGTTCCGACAGCTTGTTTTTATTATCTATATGCAGCTCTCCCCTTTATATGAAGCATTATTAATAAAGCTTCAAGTTATTTTTAAATATTATATATTTACTCTCTAAGTTTAAAAAAATATTTTTGTGATATAAAGATAAAATGGTCGATTCTCTTCCATAAGGATGAAAATTATGGTATTTTGATATCAATAGTATTTCTCTCCCTATTTATCATTATTTCCAATTGATGCAGCAGGGATTCAGACCATGGAAAGCGAAAACATATTATAAAATGAGGTGATCCTAATGAAAGCAAAATCATTACTAATTGGCTTTTTGACCGGAACAGTAGTGGCGGGTGCGGCAACCCTACTTTCGACACCAAGTTCAGGTAAAGACCTACGGACCCGCATCAAAACGAATACAGACGAAATTAAGAATACAATTGATGAGTTAAAGGTAAAAATGCTGAATATTAAAGATGACACGATGGAAGCTTCACAAATCAGCAAAGAAACGATTAAAACGTTCATTTCGGATGTTCAGGTCGTCATCGAGAACTGGAAGCGGGAAATCGAACCCAATAAGAATGAATTATTGAAGAACGTTCAAGAAATTGAAAATTCATTGAAAGAATTGGAAGCGGCCGCCCCTTCTTCAAAAAATCAATAGCTGACATCGCCACACAAGCTTGATTCTCCATTTTTCCCAATAAATTACATGGTTTATTGGAGACGAATGGAGAATTCATTAAAAAACTAAAATTTTCTAAAAATTTCGCAAATATTTATCTTTATTAATTTTTATTTTATTGTCATAATAAATATATAGAATCTTATAAGTAGGTGAGCCCATAATATGCAGAATAAAAATTATTCTATGAAAGAAGCAATGATTTTTAGTCAACGAATTGCCCAATTAAGCAAAGCATTATGGAAATCGATTGAAAAAGATTGGCAACAATGGATCAAGCCCTATGATTTAAACATCAATGAGCACCATATTCTTTGGATAGCCTACCACCTTAATGGCTCTTCCATTTCAGATGTTGCAAAATTTGGGGTCATGCATGTTTCTACTGCATTTAACTTTTCAAAAAAATTAGAGGAACGCGGATACTTAACATTTTCAAAAAAAGAAAATGACAAAAGGAATACGTATATAGAGATCACAGAGGAAGGTGAAAAAATTCTGCTTGATTTAATGGAGACTTACGACCCAAGTAAGAACTCCGCTTTCTCGGGTGCACTTCCATTGCGTGAGCTTTATGGCAAGTTTCCGGATATGATTGAAATGATGGCCATCATCCGAAATATATACGGTGAAGACTTCATGCAAATCTTTGAACGATCCTTCGATAACATCGATCAGGAGTTTACTGACGTGGAGGGTAAAATCACAAAAAAAAAGATAGAGAAAGAAACTGAGCCAGTTTAATCTCATACTCTATCCATTTCCTTCATGAATGATACATATAAACCCTGTGAGATGCATGCATCAATACATTCCTTTGTAGTTATTTTTGGATTAACTTTTCTTTCAAATTGATTAAAAAGCGGTCGAAAGTTCATATACCCTTCCGCTTTTTCTATTTCATAGCGTTTGCTCAAGATATCACATGTTTCCAATAATTCTTCCGCTTCCTTCTTCGTGAAATTTTTTTCCACAAATAGATAGTCCAACTTGGCCTCCGGATTGCGTATAAGGTTTAATAAAAGCCGCTGATGAAAACGGAGCATTTCCATTTCTTCATTTATATTTTTCATACATCACTAATCCCCAATCGATCATTCAATTTAACATAAAAGGCTTATAACCAATTTTTGATTTTTCACACTCAGTAATCCGCCTGTTCCCTTGTTTAAAACCTGGCCTTAAACGCCCTTAGCATACTTAGACACTAAAGTGATTTTATCTTAAATTTAATCCAAGAATTTCATTGCTTTTTCCACCCATTCATCGTAATGTATGTAAGTATATTCAACAGCTTTGGAGGGCTGATTTCGAAATGAATTCGTGGAAAACGATTGACATGGCAAAACAATATGGGAATTGCCGTCTGCTCTTTTTTTCAGTTTTTACTATATTGGTGTCTTTTGTTCTGATCTATACATTACTAAGTGTCTTTTCAACCCATGTTATTTTGTATGGCGATCAAACAATGGTATTTTTTAGCCTATTGCTCTTATTATATCCTGTTCACAAACTATTACACTATCTACCTTTACGATTATTATGTAAAAAAGTAAAAACTTCTTGGTCCTTGAAGTGGAACCTGGTGCTTACATGCAGAGTCAATGTGCATGATCCGATTCGAAAGCATCTTTATCTCTTGACCCTTGTGTTCCCTTTCTTCATTATGTCTGTCATATTGATTGGTTGTGCCCTTAGTTTTCCGCATTACATCCATTATTTCACTATTTTATTATCCCTGCACACCGGATTATGCGTATCGGATTTTATTTATATAAAAAACCTGGTTGGTTCCCCAAGGCATTCTTTTATCGAGGAACATCTCGAAGGATACGATATACTTATTCAAAAGTGATTTCTTATTCATTCATAAAGATGCCTGATAAGATTTTTAGGTATCTTTTTTCATTATAATTTGGTATCGTATTTATACATGATGTTTTGCAAGGAGGGATTTTAGGTTTTGATCTCGTTCTGGTTTATTATTTTTGCTATTTTGATCTTTTATAATATTAATAGAATGACAAACTCTTTATGCATTCAAAAGGAAATTGCTGAAGACCGGCAGCCTAAAGTATTCAGGACCATTAATGTATTAATTACTATTATGTTATTATCCTCCTATATTGAAATTTTGTATACGTAGAGATGAGCAACAAATGATGGCCATCATTTGTTACATACATTGGTGATACCCGGAGCATTATCCACATAAAGAAAAAGGGCGAAGCAGCAGCTTCGCCTTTTGTTTATGAGTTTATAACCAAGAAGCTCCAATGATGACTAACAGGATGAAAAGAACGACAATTAGAGCAAAGCCTCCACCTATTCCTCCAGACATTGATCTTCCTCCTTTCCATTCTTAAGTAATAGTAATTTAATGCACACTCTTATATCCGCCAAAAGGATTCCATTCCTTTCTTAGCTTGAGAATCACTTAAATCTTTTTTGTTGAGCGGCTACCCTATCCTATTCAACTCCATGGCAAAAGGAGTGGGCTCTTTCCATTAGTAATTTTGCAGCCGATTAGCAATAGGCTGCTCCTACAATTATTAATAAAATGAATAACACCACTAACAAAGCGAAGCCGCCGTTAAATCCATTACCCATTATGCTACCCCCTTTTGTTGTCCTCGATTTATCATATGTAATGGATTAATATCTGGGTAGGCGTACACCCATTTTTCAAAAAATTCTTATTCACGCTCCAATATATTATTTTTTGTAAAGTAACCAGAATATGTTATAGTTAATTTTGTGGAAATACGAAAAAATAGCAAACCAGAAACTTATAACTAGGAGTTGTTTTTATGAAGAAGTGGGCATTATCGATTGCTGTTACTGCAGGGCTGATCGGACTTACAGCATGCAACAGCGACAAGGAAGCAGTCGTGGAAACTAAAGCGGGGGATATAACTAAAGAAGAATTTTACAATGTAATGAAAGACCGTTATGGTGAAACCGTTCTTCAAGAACTTGTTTATGAAAAAGTTCTTTCTGAAAAATATACAGTAACGGATAAAGAAGTTAAAGCTAAAACGGACGAACTTAAAAAGCAAATGGGTGAAAATTTCGAAACGGCCCTGGCCTCTTCCGGATATAAGAGCGAAGATGATCTTAAACGTGCACTTAAAATCGGCATGCTTCAAGAAAAAGCAGCCGTTGCCGATATAAAAGTCAAAGAAGCTGATGTGAAAAAAGCTTATGAAGACTATAAACCACAAATCAAAGCGAGACATATTCTCGTGGAAGACGAAAAAACGGCCAACGAAGTAAAAGCTAAATTGGACAAAGGTGAAGACTTCGCCAAACTTGCCAAAGAATATTCAACGGATACAGGCACAGCTGAAAAAGGCGGGGAGCTAGGCTGGTTCGGACAAGGTGAAATGGTGCCTGCATTTGAAGAGCAAGCTTACAAAATGAAGAAAGATGAAATCAGCAAGCCGATTAAATCCGATTATGGCTACCACATCATCCAACTTCTTGATACAAAAGAAAAAGAATCATACGAAGATATGAAAAAAGATCTTGAATATGATTTGAAAGTCGCTCAAATTGACCAAACTAAAGTTCAGGACATTTTGAATTCAGAAGTCAAAAAAGCGGACGTGAAGATTAAAGATAAAGATCTAAAAGATGCCATCACTTCTGGTGACGCAGCGAATGCTGAAAAATAATTGAATAGTAAAAAGCGACAGGACTTTACCTGTCGCTTTTTTTTTCATCATTCGAGCTATGCTCCCTGATTTATATCCTTTTTACGCCTCTCGCGCTCTTCTTCCATGCGTTCAATGTATTTCTGGCCTTCCTTTTCAATCCAAGCATCATCTATGAGGCGTTCCTGCCTAGCTGTCCAAATTGACATGACTGCACTGACAATTATCCCAATAAACACGAACCAGATCCAAATTGGCATGTCCATTCCCTCCCAAAAAATCTACTATTCATTTACTAGAGAATATGCACGAACAAAAAAAATATGCTTCTTTCTCCATCGAGAAAGAAGCATATTTCATTAAAATGTTGGTTTATAGAATGAACGATTATCGAGCGCGAAGACTCTTTCCGTAAATTCACCCGGCTTCACTTTTTCCAAGGCCCGGTCCATCATATTTATCTTGGCATCCATATTATCAATATAATGCAGCACTTCCGCTTCCCTAACCATTGGCGGCTTGGGACTGCCCCACTCAGCTTTACCATGGTGGCTTAATATCAAGTGCTTGAGAATCATGATTTCTTCCGCTTCAATGCCTAATTCCTCTGCAGCTTTACCGACTTCATTCACCATGATGGTGATATGTCCCAACAAGTTCCCTTCCACAGTATAAACAGTCGAAACAGGTCCAGATAGCTCATGTACCTTTCCAAGGTCATGCAGAATGACTCCTGCATACAAAAGATCCTTATTGAGCGAAGGATATAGGGTTGAAATGGCCTTAGCCAGCCCTAGCATCGATACAACGTGATAGGCCAGTCCCGACATATACTCATGATGGTTCTTGGTGGCAGCAGGAAACGTCAGGAATTCATTCTGATATTTTTTAATGAGATGCCTAGTCACCCTTTGGATATTCGGATTCCTCATTTCAAAAATGAATTGAGTGATGGTTTCCATCATTTCTTCCTGACTTAAAGGCGCCGTTTGAATTAAATCGGCTTTCGTGACCCCATCAGTATCTGAAGTAATTCTAATATTACGGATTTTCAATTGGCTGCGTCCTCGATAATTCTGGACTTCCCCTTGAACCCTCACTGTTGCTTCCGCACTGTATGTTTTCTCATCAGCCTCGGAAACATCCCATAGCTTTGCCTCTATCTCCCCGGTTTTATCGCACAAAATCAATGTTAAAAACGGCTTTCCATTACTTGCCACCGCTTTTGTACTCGTTTTAATGTACATATATATATCTACTACTTCACCAATTCCGTAGTGTATGATCCCATTTCCCATGCGACTGCCTCCGTTCAATTAAATATCAACATTATAACATACCAATCTCGTTAGTGCGTTTAGTTTTCGTTAATAAGTGATAGACAATGGACAGGAAAAGCTTAAAGCTGGCCGTCTCTTATCACTCCACAAGAAAACCAGGCTTGAACCCAAGCCTGGCTCTCCAATCAAATCTATTTCAACAGTTTTTGTTCGGACAATACGCGCACTTTTCCTGGCCCTCAATTCGGTAATATAAACAGCAGGTCACCCGTTTATAAGGATTCATGGACGCCGGAACACTTTTTTCCCCAATGAATCGTTTAAAGGGGGAACGCGTTTCAATATTCAGCCATACTTCATCTTCAAGCAGCATTTCAATGTCCTTTTCAACTCGCGTCTTTATATCAGTTTGCTTCAATAACTCACTATACATCCATACCGTATAGCTCCAAATATTTTCCCAGAGTACTAGTTTCGATATTTTAGCAGTTCCGGAAAAGAAGCAAATGGCATCAGCACCAAAGCGGCTCAATATGGAATGGAGGGCAGAAGGGCTTTCCTTTTCCGTGACATTGCTCCACCTGTTAGTTTTCAGCAGAAAATTCGGGAGCCAATGCTCATCTTCTGGATCATCCAGAACGCCAATGTCCTGAAGTGTGCCTTCCCAGATTAGCCGATGTTTGCTTAACATGTACAATTGTGCCGTGACAAAAAAAGCATAGCGTCTGAACCACATTGAAATGGCTATCCTTGGCGTTTCCGCCCCAGTCCGGGCTTGTGCATACTGAATAAGCTCATCAGCATGATTGAAGGTCTTGGAAACATTGGCTTCATCTCTAAATGATATGCGATATCCCTGCAGCTCTTTTTCAATGGATGGTGTGAGGTTACGCATTGGCCAGCGCTTTTATCTGACTTTGGGCGTAGCGCCCTTTACCAAACGGGACGCACATGGGACTGCCGAAAATTGGATCAAAGGATATTTGACATTCCATGTTGAATACATGCTGTACCAATTCAGGCGTGATGATATCCTCTGGCCGGCCTTGAGCATGTATCGCCCCATTTTTAAGTGCCACCAGATTATCCGCATAACGGCACGCTAAATTCAAATCATGAAGCACCATCACAATCGTTCGGTTCTCAAACTCATTCAAGTCGAACAATAAGTCCAAAATCTCGATCTGATGGGTCATATCAAGATATGTAGTCGGTTCATCCAACAAAATGACATCCGTATCCTGAGCAAGCGTCATTGCTATCCATGCACGTTGCTTCTGGCCTCCCGATAATTCATCGACTGCCTGATCCTTTAAATCGGTCAGATTCGTTGCTTCAATCGCCTTTTGAACTTTTTCTTCATCCACGGAACTCCACTGTTTCAACCAACTTTGATAAGGGTATCTTCCTTGTTTAACAAGTTGATAGACTGTAAGCCCTTCAGGAGCAACCGGGGATTGCGGAAGAATCGCCATCTTTCTCGCTACATCCTTCGATGACATGGTTGAGATTGCTTTGCCTTCGAGCAAGACCGAGCCTGATTGGGGTTTTAACAATCGGGCAACAGACCTTAGAAGTGTTGATTTTCCACATCCATTAGCACCGATGAACACGGTGATTTCCCCTTTGGGTATTTCTATATTCATATCATTTATTATTAATTTATCACCATAACCGAGCGATAAAGACTGAGTGTTAATAGCTGGTCGCATTAAAATACTCCCCTTTTAGTCTAATAATACCAGTTTAATGAAAATGATTCTCACTGTCAATCTTAAAAAAGAATATAAACCAAAAACTCCATGTCCCATTCCTCTTAATTAAAGTGAATGCCTCTTTAAAGATATGAAACTTCCTTTGGAAACATTAATGTAAAAAAAATCTGCACATTATACTTTCATTTATCACTGCCTGTAGTTTCCGAACGAAAGCCCAATCTCCCCTTTCGCGCAATCCCTATCGGAATTTCCAAAATCCATTTAGCGGAAAATAAAAAAAGCCCTCCATATGGAGAGCCTTTTAACCGACAAGCAGCCGATTTGTACAATGTTCCAGGGATTCATCCCTAATGTAGGTAAATAAATCCTGATCGATAAAAGGAATGAATCCTTCTGCAATGTTCCATGCATTGACCTCTATTTGATAAAGGATTTCTGATTTTCCTGTACTGTGTAGCTCTTCACTAAGCACAGCAAGATTGGGGTCCAATGCGTGGCCCATCTCATGTGTGAGGATCACCCATGTATATTCCTCAAGCCTTGCTAGCGAGCCTAGGGAGCGTTCACACTGAATTTCAATATCTCTCTCATATAAAGTGATGCTATGTCCTTTGGCAGAATATTTCCCCCCAACACATCGTTTACCAGGAAACTCCTTTTCGATGATCAACTCCAAAGAAGAATCATGGTGGCTTACAAACTCATTCATATTCAATGACTTCACTCTCTTTATCTATAGTTTAAAACCCATTATATTTCGGGGGTGATCAAATCATTCATATTTTGGCGCAATACGGGGCTGGTTAGACGAATCACTTGATTTTCACTAAAGTACTCCATTATATATCTGTGGCATGTGAAAAATAAGATTTGCCGCTTTTCCGAAACTTTTTTCAATAACTCAAGCATCCGTTTTGTCCTTTCTGCATCAAAGTTGACGAAACTATCATCAATGATGAGAGGGAATGAATCATTTTCAAAAGTATGATCAGCAAGTGCGAGCCTTAAGGAAACATAAATTTGCTCTGCTGTCCCACGGCTGAACTCTTCAACCCTGAAACTCAAACCATCACTGCGCTGTACCAAAATTCCTTCTCCCGACTGATCAAGGATGATTTTACGATAGCTTCCATTCGTTAAAAAGGAAAAATGCCGCTCGGCATCAGCGATCACCTTCGGTAGGCGTTCCCTTTTATATCGGTCCAATGTTTTATTCAATAAGCTTTTGGCTATTGCCAATTTCGCCCATTCCTTAGCCTCTTCGTTAAAAGCAGCTTTTTCTTCATAAAAACGATGAAGTAAGTCATCATAAATCCCTGAAACTTCAAGCTGTTTTATCTTATGCTTCGCATCCGCCTTCTTCTCTAATAAAAGGGATTTCACCTTTACAGAATCCTTCCGTTTCCGTTCCAAATTTTCAAATGTATAAGTATTGATTCCCTGTCTTAAGTAAGATTGGATTTGATCAGGCAGCATTCTGGATTGCCCAATTTGAATGGTAATCAAATCAAGCTGTTTTTGTAAAGTGATTTTCTTTTCGGACAATGCAGCATCATGCCTGAATTCTTCCTCGTCATTGACCTTCGCTAACTTAAAAAGCATTTCCATTTCTGCATCAAGATAGCCATTTTCCATCGTCAGCTGCTCGATTTCGTTCGTCAAACGACTTCGTTCCTGCACCCATTGCGTTAACTGAACGGAGAATTCAACCGCTTTATTCAATTCCCGTTTCAATTGGCCAATCGCTTCCCGCCATGTGGATGGTTCAAAATCAAGGCTGTGAGCAAAATAAAATAAAGCCTTTGATTTACCCTCAAATTCTGCCTGCAGAAAATTATGCCTCTTGATTGTTTCATATTTCCTATCGACGGCTTCCTTCCATTTCTCTAGAAGTTCAAATACAGATTCAAGATTGATTTCCATTCCGGGATAAGACAGACCCCAACCGCTTAGGATGCTCCTCAATTCTTTATCCAACCGGTCCCTTCTAGCTTCCCAATCGGCATACTCTTGAATGGTCGATTCAAACGCTTCCTCCCTTTCTTCATATTTGAAACTTTCACTTTCAAAACGCCTTTGGAGACGTTGGTCCAGTTCAAGCAACCGCACCATCGACTCTCCTTCACTCCCTCTATTGGTTTCACTCCCAATTGCAGCCCTTTTCCTTTTCACCTCATCCAATTGCCTGATATACCCGGACAATATATCATCACCTTTGAAAAAATACCTGGAAACTGCAAACAGAACAGCTACGGCTAGAAGTATAACCCCCAACAAGATCTGTTCACTGAAATAACTTCCGATCACACCTAAACAAAGAAGTACTATTAAACTGCCATTCATGAGATGTGAACGTTTGCGATTATCCGCTTCCTTCTTCCTATGTAAAGTCAATTGCTTTTCAAGTTCGTGTATTTGTTCATCAAGAATAAGGGATTGTGCTGCTTCAAATTCGATGTTATTCTGCTTGTTGTATAAGGACTCCAGCTCGATTCTTTTTTCATCTGGCATTAACTGGGCCTTTATCTCCTTCAAGCGGGCTTCTGTCGTTTCCAGACTACCCTTTTGCAGTTCATATTTCTCATCAAGCTGTTTTTTATCATTTTGGAGTTGATGCTTTTCCCTCTCGGCCCTTTTCACCTTTTCCTTCATGAAAGTACTGATATCCAGCTTTCTTATTTCCTCATCAGAAACATCCAAGAATAATTCCTGCTTCACCTTTTCGATATTCTTTTCTTCCAACAGCCTTTCGTGTTCCGCTTTTCTAATATCCAGCTCAAGTTTCTCCAGCAATGTTCCTTGATCAATTGCATGTTCAATTTGCTCTTTATGCTCCTTGATGAACGGATTGATTTCGATTTCCGTGAGTTTTCCCTCAAGTTTGTCCATTTTCTCAGTCAAAGCCGCAAGTTGGGCTTTCATGGGCATTCCAACTGCCTGTAGCTGTTCAAATCTTTTTAAGCCATCAACAGGAAAACTTACATCCGGAATTTTACTTATTTCAGCCTCTAGTTCCCCCTGTTCTTCTACCAAGGGTTTAATGCGCAAAAAAGCACTAACGTTAACAAGATTTTCTTCAATCTCTTGAATATCTTCCGTGACTTTAGAGAGCTCCTCCTCAAGTTTTGCTTCTTCCTGAAGTAATTCCGTATATGACTTCTGTTCTTCTTCTGATGCTTTCACCTTTTTCTGCAATTCCTTAAGTTCTTTCAATCTCACATTCAGTAAAGGTTTTTGGCCTGATGGCTTGAACCTTGAATCGAGCTCTTTTTGCAATTTCGTTTCGGCTTCAAGAAGTTTATCATTCCCGATCAGCCCAGCTGAAAGCAGATATTTACTCATGGTACCTTCACTTAGTGTATGTAATCCCTGCAGACCTTGAAGGTCGAAAGAAAAAATGGCTTGGTAATAGTTTTTATCAACGCCATGAAGAATCTCATTCAATTCTTCCTCGCCGCCGACCCTTCCATCCTCGAAGGTCAATTTCACATCACCAGTAGCTTTTCCCTTCACACGTTCAATAACGATTTCTCCATCTTTTTTTGTTATGAGACTGAGCCTTCCCCCATATTTGGCATGCATTTTTGGCTCGTAACGCGGTTCGTTTTGAACCTTTGTCGGAAAACCAAACAGCATACTATGAATGAAAGACATGATGGTCGACTTGCCCGATTCATTTTCCCCAAAGAAAATCTGCAGCTGTCCCAATTCGGGAATACGCTGATTTTCCAATTTGCCGTAACCATAAACATGGAGGTCTTTAATAATCAAATCCGTTCCTCCTCCCTACACTCATTTATTCGCCTCAAAAACTTGCAAAAGCCATCTTTTCGCTTCATCCAACAGTTCCCTCTCCTCTTCCGGCTCTATTGAATCAAGAAACCTCCTTGCACCCGGATGTATGTAAAGCGGGGCCAGAGCAGCCTCCGTATCATCAAATTCAGAAGCAAGCCGGGATACCTCATCCAGAAATGGCGATATTCTTTCATTTGACCTAATCATGGGAATGGACTGGATGAGTTTGATTTTATACACCCAAACAAATGATTCCCCTTGGTCCTCTTCCTGTAAAATCCGGGTCAATTCTTCAAGATATTCCCCGGAAGCTCCTGCTTCATCACCTGCATCCAGCTTCAATTCCAAAAGAAAGCTTCTCCCATCGAAACCCTTCCGTTCAATTACTTCCTTGCATTGCTTGAACAGGGCATCAAATCCACCTTCCGCGGATAGTTCAATTGTTTCGCTTTCCCATATCACTTCAGAGGTTTCAATAAAAGAATGACGCTTCATGTCCCCATCGAATTCTACAAGCAAGCACCCTTTAACGCCAGACTCCTTTCTGTTCCTGCCTTGAATATTTCCTGGGTATATCACTAGCGGATCTTCCGAAACAACCTGATGTTTATGAATATGGCCTAATGCCCAGTAATCGAAATCTTTAGCAGCCAGTTCCTTCAATGAAAAAGGGGCGTACGGGCTATGTTCCGAATTGCCTTCCAAATTCCCATGAAGCAGACCTATATGATAATCGGCCCCTTCAGCTTTTATGTAGGTTTCAATCATTCTCTCCCTTACTTGACGGCGTGGATAACTGAATCCATAAAGGTGGACAGTCGTCCCATCGATTTTTTCAAACCGTTTCACTTCGGTTTGCCCTGAAAATACGTGGACATTGTCCGGCAGCTCCACAGTGATCCATGAGCCGCTGAGATGATCATGGTTACCATGAATGATATAGGCAGGGATCTGATGCTGCTGGAGTTTTTCCATTTCGGTCCGAAAGCGGACCTGTGTCCGGAGACTCCGATTTTCCCCATCAAATAGATCCCCCGATAACACGATGAAGTCAACCTGATGGGAAATTGCTTCATTAATGATAGTTTGAAAAGCTTTAAACGGACTTTCCCTTAATTCCTTTAATATAGATGACGGCATATCCTTCAACCCTGAAAAGGGACTATCCAGATGGAGATCTGCCGCATGAATGAACTTCACACCGCTCAAAAATGTCACCTCGAATTCTTTCAACATTTCACATTCAATTTTAACATGAACAGAACATACTTTCCCATACATTATTATTTTTAATACGTCATCATGCAGTATGGGCAAATTCAACAGGAAAAAGACCGAATGGCGAACATTGTTTCATTCACGCATTCGGTCTTTTTCATCAATTAAAAATATCCATACTTAAATAGCGTTCACCATTATCCGGGGCAATGCATAATACTCGTTTTCCACTTCCAAGACGACGGGCTTCCTGCAAGGCAGTCCAGACAGAGGCACCTCCCGAAGGACCAATCAATATCCCTTCCTTCGAAGCCATATCCTTCATGGTGGATATCGCATCTTCATCAGCCGCTTGAACGATTTCATCAAATACCTCAGTATTTAAGATATTGGGGATAAAACCAGGGCTCGTGCCCACTAACTTATGGGGCCCAGGCTTTCCGCCGGAAAGAACTGGGGAACCCTTAGGCTCAACAACGACAACCCTTAAATCCGGAAGATGTTCCTTTAAGGCTTCACCAGTACCGGTTATCGTTCCTCCCGTTCCAGCAGTAGCGACAAACACATCCAGATCTCCATCCATCTGAACTAGAATCTCGACTGCTGTCGTCACTCTGTGAATATCAGGGTTGGCTTGGTTTTCGAATTGCTGCGGGATAAAGCTATTAGGAATCTCTTCGGCGAGTTCCTCAGCTTTACGGATGGCTCCCGGCATCCGCTCTGATGCAGGGGTGAGGACAACTTCCGCTCCGTATGCCTTTAAGATATTGATTCTTTCTTTCGACATATTATCCGGCATGACCATAATGGCCCGATACCCCTTAGCCGCGGCATTCATGGCAAGCCCAATACCCGTATTCCCTGATGTTGGTTCAATGATCGTAGCCCCGGCTTGAATGATACCATCCAATTCCGCCTGCCTGATTAAGTTGAAGGCAGCCCGATCTTTTACGCTGCGGCTCGGATTGAAATACTCAAGTTTCACAAATACTTCAGCGTCACCCTCCGCTGTTAAATGATTAATCCTTACAACAGGTGTATCTCCTATCAATTCAGTGATATTATTAACGATTTTTACTGTCATTCAAAAAACCCCCTTCGATCCATACACTTCCTACATGCACTTTTACTCAGGTTTATTATATCATTTATGATTTTTCATTTTAAAGAGAGAATTCCTCTAGTATAAATAGGTTTTGTTTCATTCTTCCCATACTTAAAGGAAAAAACTATGAAATTAGTTCGATATAGTCATTTTCCTTCATTTTTCAAGATATTCAGCCATTTATCAATATCCCTTGTCATAATGCATTCCCTCATATAACAATAGTCAAAATTGACAGATAATGATAAAATTTTTATAACAGTCGCTAAAACAATTACATTTTTAATAAGGGAGTTTTTGAAAATGAGCAGAATATACAAATTAACCGTTTTTGAACCGTCAGGGGAAAAACTATTGGATGAATCATTTACAGCCGAGAATGATGAACAAGCAAAAGAATTGGGACAAAATCTATTGAAGGAAAAAAACTATCAAGATCAAACACATCGCTGTACATCGCCTTCAGGCGCTTTATTGCTTTTTCATCGCTGATTGAAAATGTAAGCGCAATCACTAAAATATGATCAAGTTTTCCATACATTCCTTATGTAAAAAAAGACCGTCACAATTTGATGGCCACAGACTGTAGACAAACTCAATGACACCCAAGTTTGCCTACGATTTTTTTTATACAATTTGACGTTGATTTCTGATCCAGGCACTCGATTTCCGCGGGCGGTCTGGGAGCCTTCACGGCTTGCGTCTGCGGGGGGGGGCGCACACCCGCTCCAATAAACTTGGTTATAGCATTTAGATAGAAACCATACCTGAGTTGAAGTGTTGGTTTGGGAACATCATTTGATGAATGATATGTTTTCCGAACCCCTTTTGTCTACAAACAGAGGCCGTCACTGGAAAGTGACGGCGTTTTTCATTCATTTTCCGATGAAGTTCGGCTTCCTTTTTTCCACGAAAGCTTTTATTCCCTCTTGGTGGTCCGCTGTTTGGCGCATTTTCATCTGAGCAGCTTTTTCAATCTCAAGCATCTTAATTAAAAGTGGGCGATTTTTTTCACTAAGGATCTTTTTCGTTTTAATCATTGCCTGAACCGGGCTTTGCAGCCATGATTGCACTTTTTTCTCCACCGCATGTTCCAAGGTTCCGTCTGCCACTTCATGAATGAGGCCCTTTTCTTTTGCTTCAAGCGCTGTAAGCACTTTACCTTCCCAGATCAATTCTTTCGCACCCACTTCACCAAGACGACGTTCAAGGAAGAAGTGTCCGCCTCCATCAGGGATTAATCCAATCCCGATGAAATTCATTGCAACCTTACTTTCCGAATCGGCAATAAGATGATCGGTTGCAAGAGCTATACTCAAGCCTAGCCCTGCAGCTGCACCATGAATGGCACTTATGGTCAGTTTAGGCATGAAGTAAAGAGTGGTCACCAATTCACTGATTCCATCCATCAGTTCATCGAAAGCGTTTTCTTTTCCAGGCGAGAGCATCATCTTAATGTCACCACCAGCGGAAAACGCTTTCCCATTCCCTTTTAAAATGACGACGTCCACTTCATCATTCTCGCTTACTTCCTTCAGGGCATTAATGAAATCATGCAGCATTTTGGGATTTAGAGAATTCATTGCCTCTGGACGGTTCATTGCAACAGTGGCCGTTCTGTCCGAATATGTGACTAATACAGTGCCTGCAGGTGATGTCGATTCAATACTCAATTTATTTCCTCCTCTTTCGTTCTATGACTCTATTATATATTTTCCGCCTACTTTCAGAATAGGTCGAAAAGTTATAATTAAACAAATATATCATTATTTATTGATATATTTATCCTGAAGCTGATCACGCAATGCCCTTTTCAAGAACTTCCCAACACCGGTTTTCGGGATTTCATCCAAAAAGACCACTTCATCCGGCAGCCACCATTTTGCAAACTGCGGCTTTAAAAATTCGATGATGTCTTCCTGGGACACTTGCCCCTTGTATGCCTCCTTTAAAACAACACAGGCGATCGGCCGTTCCTGCCACTTTTCGTGAGGCACTGCAATTACCGCCGCCTCAAAGATTCCTTCATGGGCCATTAAGGCATTCTCTATATCCACGGAAGAAATCCATTCACCGCCGCTTTTAATCAAGTCTTTAGTCCGGTCGACGATTTTCACGAATCCTTCTTCATCAATCGTGACAACATCCCCCGTATAAAGCCAGCCATCTTTAAACGTATCCTCTGACCGCTCATCATTAAAATATTCATTGGCAATCCAAGGGCCCCTAATCAGCAATTCTCCCATTTCTTTACCATCAGGTTTCACTTCGCCATCCTTACCGATCACTTTAATTTCTATCATTGGCGAAACAAGGCCCTGCTTGGCCTTCAACTCATAAAGTTCAGCTTCAGGGAGGTCTTCCTGATAACTTTTTGGTTTTGATACAAATACGAGCGGGCTTGTTTCAGTCATTCCATAGGCATGCAGGAATGGTATCCCATACTTTTGTTCAAAGGTTTTAATCATGCTTTTCGGTGCAGCCGACCCTCCGCATAAGACAGCGCGAATGCTGCTCGTATCATGGCTGCCTTCTTCCAGCTCCTTCAATAAGCCCAGCCATATTGTCGGAACCCCTGCTGCGATTGTAACCTTCTCCGTCTCTATAAGCTCAGCCAAAACCTTTGGGGTGAAATAGGGTCCTGGCAAAACCATCTTCGTTCCAAACCAAACACTGGCAAAAGGCATGCCCCAGGCATTCACGTGAAACATCGGCACGACAGGAAGAGCCACATCACGTTCGCTTATTGCTGTAGAATCGGCAAGCCCCAGTGCAATCGCATGCAGTAAAATTCCGCGATGAGAATAAACCACACCTTTGGGGTTCCCGGTAGTGGCGGAAGTATAACATATGCCGGCAGGTGCATTTTCATCCAAGGTTTGGATGAATGGCTGTTGCGGATTCCCTTCTGCTAATAATTTTTCATAATGATAAATAGGTGAAAGGGTCGTTTCAGGCAGCTCTTCTTTATCCGTCATTATGATATACCCTTCCACTGTCGTTAACTCATCTTTAATTGCTTCCAAAAGGGGGATGACATCCGGATCTATCAATAATAATCGATCCTCCGCACTATTGACGATATAAGAAACATGTTGAGGAGACAGACGCATATTGATTGTATGTAGGACAGCACCATGACAAGGAATCGCAAAATAAGCTTCTAAATGCCGATGATGGTTCCAGGCAAGTGTTCCAATACGGTCACCTGTTTGAATACCGAACTTTTCAAGATTACTGGTCAGCCTTCTTGTACGCTCAGCAATCTCAGCATATGTAAATGTATGAATGCCACCATCCGTACGCGAAACTACCTCTTTCTTCGGAAAATATTTTTCAGCTCTCTCAATGATTTGAGTCATGATCAATGGAGTATCCATCATTACAATCTCCCCCTTATATTAAAAGCATGCACATTATATATTCGACCAGAAAAAAAATAATCCTTTTTCCCTAGGTGCCTTTTATGATTATTTTGAACCTGGCTTTATTTTGATGATATTTTCTAATCAGTTTGACGACAAAAAGAGGATTAAGAAAGGGAGCGGATTTCTAATAAAAAAAGGCTGTAGACCGACAATAGAATATGTTGTCTCAACTTGTCCCCAAGTTATGGTTGGATGCTCTTATCCAAATCCCTATCAAGATTTTCCTGAGGGAATGATTACAATAATTTTAAAACAGTCTTGGCTATACTCCATGAAAATGAAACCTCACTGGATTGAAGAAATTTGCGACACTCCTGCCGAATAACTGGCTGGCCGAGACCCCACAGACGCTTACGTCGAGGAGGCTTGGCAGGCAGCCGGCGGAAAGGGAGCGGATTTCTGAAATCAAGCGGGAACATTTTTTAGAAATAACTTTAGGCAAATGGCTAACCGGTATATAACGGAATCAGATATTAAGACCGGAAACTGAAAAGTTTTTTAAACCATCTAAATTTAGTGGTGCAGTTCCATGACATATTTTTTATGTTTCTTTATAGAAAAAAGAGGAAATAGTAAAGATACAATTATATTTAGAGGGAGCTCATTTATGATAAACAAAATAAACGAAGAACTAGAAGCTTATTGCGCGAGTGAATATTCAAAGCTATCACGGGTGATCGTCTGTGAACCACGTTATATGGAAATCCGGGAGATCATTAACGAAACTCAAAAAGAGTTTAAAGATGAAAATATCGATCAGGCACTTGCCTTGAAGCAGCACGCTCAATTTATAAAGGCCCTTGAACATGAAGGGATTGAAGTCATAAAACTTCCCCCACAATTTACATATCCAGAACAAGTCTTTACGAGAGATATCGGTTTCACTCTTGGCAATACCGTTTATGTAGCTGAGTTGGCAACAGGAATCAGACAGGGTGAAGAACAAATATTGAAATCCTGGCTAGAAACGAATGGAATCTCTTATTTCAACCTCCTCAAAAATCATATTGAGGGCGGGGATGTCCTTATAGACGGAAAGACCATCTATATTGGAATCAGTGAAAGAACAGATGAAACATCCGTCAAGCATCTTCAAACCTTATTACCGGAATACGATGTCATCGCGGTTCCTTTCATTGAAACATTCCTTCATTTAGATTGTGTTTTCAATATCATATCACCTACAGAGGCGCTTATTTTTCCAGAGTCCTTTACAAAAAAAGAGATGGATTTATTAGCTTCACGTTATGACATGATTGAAGTATCCAAAGAAGAACAATTCACCTTAGGAACAAACGTGCTTTCGATTGGGAATAAAAAATTATTTAGTCTACCATGTAATAAACAGGTAAATAGTCAGCTTCGTGAACGCGGTTACGAAGTCATTGAAGTCGATATTAGCGAAATCATCAAGTCCGGTGGCTCTTTCCGATGTTGCACAATGCCACTATTGAGGACAACGAATAAGAAGACTGATTCAGCCTGAGCAGAATGAAAGAATCCGGACTTGTATGGAAATCCGGGTTCTTTCTCCTTTTTTATTAAAGCACAGCTTAAACATTCGACTTCCGCCGTTTTTCCATTAGATAAAGTAATTCCCCTCATAATATCCTCCAAATGATTACCCGATAAAAAGCTGGCTGCGGTCAATTAATCCGGTAAATGAGTTTTTATGTTAATGCTTGTCTGGAGTTTTTTGAAAGTATGGATCTCCTCCTTTTAATTATGCAGCAGTCTTAATATGATATTTGATTCCTTTCTATTTAACTGTACATACTGGCTATGTTTATCCGTCGTCAATTCTACGATATTTTCATCAGGGTTAACCCAAACATAATATACCGGTATTTTACCTTCGATTTTTTCATCATCATTAAAATAAAAGATGAAGTCCGCCTTAGGAAGATCCTTCTCCAACGCGAATTCTTCCCAATCTGCATTCTTTACTATTTCTTTTGTTTTTTCTGTTTTCCCCATTTCTATCTTTTCTTTATATAATTCGAATTTGTAATGTTCACCTTCATATTTTTGAACGGAAATATGTTCTTGCTTTGTTGAACAACCTGAAACTAACGTTATTGATAATAGGCTAAGAGCAACTAGCAGATGTTTTCTCTTCATTACTATCTCATCCCCCATACCTGAATGGATTAATTATCCAATATTTCATTTTACTAGTCCAATCAAAAGAGTAATAGGAATGTTTATCGATTCATATCAGAACCTTATATCCTTTTGGCATATGGCTGCATTCAATTTAAACAGAACAGAAGGATGCCCATAAGCCTTTTCTTGTTTAAAAGGCTTATCTAAAATTTGATAATATTGAATTATCCTTGCTATAATTTTCAAGAGATAGTGTTTAGAAAAATAAGATTGAAAGGGGAATGTAAAATGAATTATGTAAAAAATCAGCTAACGGTCATGCGCGGCAATCTTTTAAAAGAAATCGAGGGAATCAAACCAGAGTTCATGGATGTGCAGCCTGAAGGTTTTAATAATACAATCCATTGGCACCTTGGACATGTCCTTACTGCAGCCGAAAATTTTTTATTGAAATCCAACAGTGAATTGCCAGCGAATTACGGCCAACTATTCGGTTATGGTTCAAAACCAGCGGACTGGACAGGGGACGTACCTACCGTTGAAGTATTAAAGCAACAGCTGCATGAGCAACTTGATCGACTTCTTGAAATTCCGGAAGAACGATTGACGGAAAAAACAGCACAGCCTTTCAACGGAATGGAAACAGTGGGGGAATTCATTAACTTTATAGTGCTTCACGAAGCCAATCATATTGGACAAATTCACGCAATGAAACTCTTAATACAAGCCAATAACTGATTTTAAGCCATAACTGTCACTCTATTTTTTCTTGAAATAGGAGTGGCGGTTTTTTTATTTACAGTAGAATATGCTGTTTAAGTAAGGTCTTGAGTATGGGTGCTTTTACTTGTGAGTTCGAGCGTTACTCGTGAATTCCAACCTTTTACTCGTGAATTTTCAGAAACACTCGTGAATATAATAAAAAGGAGCCCCCGCTCCATAAGCGAGGGCTTTCATCTAATCATTCTCTTTCAGTAAGCTAAGTAAACGCCTCTTCAAGTCATCTGGTCCTGGTTATCCATATAATCACTGTATGCTTTTTCTGCTGCGGCTTCCGAAGTGAACAAAGCATCATCATCCTCAATCGTATGAAATGTATCGTTCAGGAACAAGGCAACTGCATTGGGATCCTTGGGATGCGGGACAATTTCCGCTGCCCTGATATTTGAAACTGTAGGAACATGGGGATTATTATATATCACAAACACCTCGTCACCGACTTGCACTTCTTTTGCATTGATTACACCCATTGAATTCTTCCTTTCCATTACTGATTTCCCTTTAGTTTATGGAAAGAAACTTATAATTATTTATGAAAGATAATATGCCTCGCAAGCGGCGTTATCTGAATGGGGCCCCTTCTATATGAAGGAGCCACGCCCTTCATTTAAGCATATTCATCTTTTGTAAAAATTCGATCGGATGCTGTTTCCGGAAAAATTCCCTAAGCATATAGGCAACACCGTCTTGATCATTGGAGCGCGTTACCCATTTTGCCACTTTCCTTACTTCCTCATCCGCATTGCCCATGGCAACTCCCAGACCAGAACCAGCAATCATCTCCATATCATCCAATCCATCACCAATCGAGACGATTTCCGTTCTTTTCACCTCTAAATGGTCCGCTAAATACAATACACCGCTCCATTTAGAAACACCCTTCGGAACGATTGTCAGTTTATGTCCTGGGTGTAAGAGTGCATCCACTTCAGGGAACATTTTCTTTATCAATTTCAACATATCATTTCGATCACTTTTTTCTGGAAATATTATGTCCATCTTCGTCGGGGCCATCGGATGGTCAACAAGCTCTTCACTGATATCATCCACATAATTTTGAGCATAAATATTTTGGTCATTCAAATACATAACCGATTTACCAAGCAAATTCTCCGGAAGGTTCACCCGATTGCCCAACGAGTATTTTTCATGAATGAGCAATATTTGGCACGTGGTCTTTTCAAGCATTTGCACGAGCTCTGCAGTCAGTTCTTCCGAAATTCTTTTTACCATTATCGGCTTTTCCATGGAAGCTCCGACAAAGGCTCCTTGCTGAGCAACGATCATCGGATTTATTTTTAGGGCTTTGGCCACTTTTTTTGCTGAGTGATAGTTTCTTGACGTCACAAGTGCAACATGGACACCTTTTTGGTGAACATAATCTATTGCTTCTTTAGTCGATTTATTTAAACGGCCATTCGACTGGAGTAATGTCCCGTCGATATTGACCGCAAGTAGTCGATATACCATGCTGATCTCCCCCATCTGTAGTATCCTCTTTCAAAATTTATGACTAAAATTTCGAGAATAGAACAAATAGTGGTTCACGATCCTTGCACTTGTGCTTTCAGGGAACAAAAAAACCCCCAACCATTATAGAAGGGAGTCTCCAACTGCTTATTGCTGTTGATCAGGCAAGCCATATAAATCTTCAAGCGGCTTCATGATAATTTTATTGAGGTCTGCGATGACCATGCTCATCCGTTGTTCAGCTTCCATCAATTGTGAAATGGTTGGGTTTTGTTGGACAAGCTGTACCGTCTTTTGTGCTTGCTCAACCTCTTCCGGTGCAATCTCCTGTCCCATCATTTGCTTTTGCTGCAATGACATTTGAAGATTACGGAAGTTTTCAAACATTCCTTTTGTTGCTTCATCAGAATTCACAAGATCATATAAGCGTTGCAAATCGGCATATTCATTACTTGCCCTAATCGCCTTTTCCATTTCATACGCTGCATCATATACGTTACTCATTTATTTCCCCTCCCGGTAATCATTGTATTCCTACACCTTTTCCACTATAACAAATCCGATTGAGAATTACACGTCATCCTATTAAAACAGTTACTAAACCTTGAAATAAACCGATGATTCCACCAAGCAAGGCCCCAAGGTATGTGATCATCGACAATTCCTTCTTAGTGATGGAAACGACCATTTCCTCAAGTCGGGACACTGAAAATGACGAGACCTGTTCTTCCACGATATCGTCCAAACGCAGTTTTTGGAATAGCGGCTGAAAATGATTGATTAAGTACTCGGCACCTTTACCCACAAAGATCGGGACGCCCTTTTCCACGATGATGTCCGAGAAATTGGCAGTCAATTCTCGAACCGGCTTATTCAGGATCGAAGCGACAGGCAGCATTTCAGCCGTTTTTTCGGTAATCAATTGTTTTATCGTTTCTCTTCCTATCAGTCCCTCAATTTTCTCTACATCCCATTTCTCCAGATTTCTCCACTCTTTCACCATCATCACTGACAATATATCATTCGTTCTCGATTGTTCAAAGAATTTAATGATTTCCGGCTGAATCTTATCAATTAATTTTTCGTTTCCAATGAACATCTGAATTAAATTGATCAGCTTGCCACGTTCCTTGAAAAAATCATCCAACATGTCTTCAAGACGGCTTTTGCCTTCTGTACTGTCAAAATATTCCTTCCCCCTTTTCACGATGAAGCGTGACAAATCAGGAATCGAGTCGAGGGCTTTTTGCTGAAGGTGCAGAGGGACGATATCTTTCAAGCTCTTGGTCCTGTTCTCTTCCGACCATGTTTCATATTTACCAAGAATGAATGTTTGTAATCGCTGTTCTAACGTAAATGAAGAATTCTTCATTCCCAATTGATCAAGCAATTGAGCGGTACTTTTTTCCGTGGACAATGCTTTCTTTACTTCTGCCTGGACGAAAATTTTCATATTCTGTATAGAGGCATCATTGATGACTTTACTTTGAATGCTTTCTGGCGTGATTAAATGATCGACCACCAATTTACCTAATTGTTTGGCTAACTCATCCTGCCGCTTCGGAATCAACCCTGGTGTCAACGGCAGCTGTTTCCCGAAAATATAGATTGGCTTATACGGTCTGAATAGCATTCTGATAGCCAATAAATTAGTGAAGCCACCTATTACAGCACCAACGACAACCATAAACAGTATCTTTACCCAAAACTCACCCATGAAATTTCTCCTTTTATTGCCTGAAATAAAGGCTTGATGACACCTTCTAATTAAAAAATCATAGAATGTGTTATCCACTTTTGCCCATCATTTAATTATTAAAGGATATCAAACTTAGTGCAAACGGGGAATTATTATGAACCTTAACCATCAGAAAGTTTACATTACGGTAAATCCCGCAGAGACTAGAAAGAAGGCGCTATTGTTTATCGAAGAAAAACTATTTGAGGAATGGGGCCTTCAATTTGGAGAACCCGTAACGATAATCGCTGGATGCCGTTCGGTCCCGGTACTTGTCCAGCCATTTCCGTCATCCCAGCCAACATTGAAACTTTCATATGATATGAACCGAATTTTATCCTTACCCGATTTTTCCGATCCAATCTCCGTCTCATACCATGCGGAAGGAAGGTCGATTAAAATAGGCCCATTCTTCGCTTCACTCATGAACCAGACTCCCTTGCAGGACGGGACATTCGGCGAGATGGAGAAATTTTATCAGGAAATGAAATCATATTGTAATCAGCAGGGCATCCCCTTCTATTTAGTAAAACTGCAGTCTCTTCAAGATGGTGTTGTGGAAGGCTACCTGCCAGGGCAAGATGGCTGGAAAGCCTTGCGCCTCCCCATTCCTGATGTATTTTATAACCGGATACATTCGCGGAAACTTGAGCAATCACATTCTTTCAAGCTGTTTAAAACTGAACTGGAGGAACGATCGATTCCGATGTTCAACGGAAGGTTCCTCTCCAAACATGATGTACATGAACTGCTAATCCTAGAAGATGATCTGTTGCCAAATTTGCCAGAGACGATACTGTTTAACGAAAAGGAATCTTTCTTGAGTTTTATAGAAAAGCATTCGGTAATCTACTTTAAACCCGCATCAGGCAGCCAAGGCAGGAATATTTGCAGATTAACGCAAGTAGCTGAAAAATGGAAAATCGAGCAATCCGGACATCTCCAGAATGTACATTTTGCTGATACGGATGAAAAGTTGTTTGAAACCTTAAAAAGATTTTCCAGAAAACGATCCTTCATTCTTCAAAAAGGGATTTCCCTATTCGAAATAGATCAGAGAAAAGTTGATTTCCGTATACTACTTCACCGGAACGATCAGCTTGAATGGAAAGTTTCATCAATGGTTGCCCGGATTGGGGACCCTGGTACCATTGTTTCCAATCTTGCACAAGGCGGATTGATGAAAAATGGGCCGGATTTTCTAAAAGAAGCATTTGAACTTCAGGACGCCAGCCGCATATATCAAAAGCTTGTACGGCTGGCTAAAAACACTGCACAGGCCTTAGTCGAAAACCTTGACGATTCATTCGGTGAGCTAGGGATTGATTTAGCACTGGATACCGATACCCATCCATGGATCATCGAAGTGAATTCAAAACCTTCAAAAAAATTCCAAGGCAACTATGAAACCTTTCGTCCATCAGTAAAATCAATCATCGATTTCATGCTTGCCCTTAACCGCGAAAACCATCCATAAAAGGAGTTGCTAGCACGTGTTAATAGGATTAATGGCCGCGTCGGATACTCATGAAAACAACTACTTCACCGAAATAGCCAAAACCGCTAAATCATTTAATATGAAAGTTTGCAAATTTTCACCGGATAATATTGATATGGATCTGAAAAAGGTGAGGGGCGAGCATTTTGATGCCGAGAACGAAACTTGGATCGCCACCTCTTTTGATTTACCTGATTTTGTATATGATCGCTGTTTTCATGGTTTAGTCCGTGAGTCAACGGAAACGCGACACAAAATCGATTGGTTAAAAGATAACTCGAATTTCTTAGGGCTGGGCCTTCCTGGTAAGTGGGAAGTGTACCAAATCCTAAAAAACCATCCACACCTACAGGCATTTTTTCCAGAGACCGTACAAGTGACGACACCTGAAGATATTACCGATCATTTGGAACGCCTGGATAAAATCATCATCAAACCTGAATTCGGTGCAGGCGGTACAGGAATCTATCTCCTTTCAAAAACCGAAGACGGCACTTTGGTTTCCATGACGAAAAAGGGCACCAAATATGACCGCCAATTCTCCTCCAAATCTCAGCTTAACAAATGGCTGCAGCATTTATTAAATCGATACCGTTACCTTTGCCAGCCATATTTGGAACTTTGCAGCCAAAATAATGAGCCATTCGATTTACGGATTTTACTTCAAAAAAACGAGAAGAATCAATGGATGGAACGGGGCCGCGGAATTCGTATGGGACAAAAAGATGGAATTACTTCAAATCTTGCCACAGGCGGGGAAGCCATTTCATTGGATACCTTCAACAAAAGAAACCCGGAAACGATTTCGATTGCTGTCGAACAAAAGATTCAGCATATCCTTCGCACCCTGCCCGTAGAAACCGAAGCTGTCTTTGAAAGATTATTCGAGTTGGGAATTGATCTTGGCATCGATAAAAAAGGCCAAATATGGATAATGGACATTAACTCGAAGCCCGGTAGGAAAATCATTCAGGCACTACAGCCGGAGACCATGAAAGATATTCATCGTGCACCGTTTGAGTATAGCCAGTATTTAGCCGAACAGCTTCAGAAAGCAGGTGAATAGGAAGTGAGAAAGACTTATCCTGCCGAAATTGCCGCTATCCCTGGCAATGTTCTCTACTACCCTTCAGAGCTAGGAGATTTGGCAGAGATTGAATTAATTTATTTCGGACGACATTCATGTCCTGCCATCGTCAAACAAAACCCGGCCGTCAATCAATCAATCGTGCTATCGGAAAGTCTTGCGGAATCTCTAATATTCGATCATACCGATATTCCCCTTCATTTATTCATATACGGCAAGAGCATCCATATCGGACCGCTTGTCGGAATCTTTTCCTCAGGCTTCACTGGCCTTTCAAACAAACCATTAGGGGAGAGGTCGGAATTTTTCGCAAAGCTCCTTTCGCTTAGCAAGACCACAGGCTGTATTCCCTTTGTTTTTGGAGAGAATGTAATCAATTGGGATGAGGAGACAATCAAAGGCTATGTATTTGATAACGATGACTGGCACATTAATGAATTTCCTTTTCCCAATGTCATCTATGACCGGCTCCCAAATCGGTTGACGGAAAACCGTGATGGGCCTAAAGAAGTGAAGCAGAAATTTCAAAAAAAATATACCATACCATGGTATAACCCTGGATTTTTCAATAAATGGGATGTAAATGAAAGGTTATGCGCAGATGAGCGGGCACTGCCTTATTTGCCGGAAACGTATCCATTTCAATCCATATCCGTGGTGGAAACCCTTCTTTCCCATTACCGGCAAGTTTATATAAAGCCTATTCACGGCAGCCTCGGTCTAGGGATTCACCAAATTCTTTATGATAAGCATGAGAATGTTTACTATTGCCGCTATACAAATGAAGCAAAAGAAAATAAACTGCAAAGGTTTTCGACATTGGAATCCATCGTTAAACATATTTTTCACGACCGCCCGATAGAGAATCTTATCGTACAGCAGGGCATCCCATTAATTCGATCTGAAAAACGTCCAGTGGATTTCCGGGTCCATACGAACAAGGACAGTGATGGAAAATGGCAGGTGACCGCGATTGCCGCAAAGATCGCCGGCGCCGGCAGTGTCACGACCCATATTAAAAGCGGGGGTGTCATCAAAACGGTTGCCGAACTGTTCGGAGATGACGATGAGGCGAAAGAAGTCGAACGAAAGCTATCGGAAGCAGCACTGATTTTAAGTGACAGTATAGAAAAGAACTTGGACGGCATCATTGCAGAAATAGGATTTGATTTTGGATTGGATAAAAAAGGGCAGGTTTGGATGTTTGAAGCCAATTCCAAACCTGGACGTTCCATCTTCTCCCATCCAAAACTCAAGGATTTCGAATTGCTGACCAGAAAGCTAAGCCTTGATTATGCCATTTATCTTACGGAACAGACGATTACGAAATCAATCAGTGTGCCGCAATGAACATTTTTTACGATATCCCCACTGAAAATTGGTACCACACTCATGAGAATGCGGAACTTTTCGCCGGCTCTGCCAAAGAAGAAATCAGCTATAAAAAGGACCATTCGAATCAACCTCTAATTCCAATCACAATATTTCCGGGTAACCGGATGCTTGCCGTCGGAATTTTAACTGTTCCCAATCCCAAAAAGGAATCAGGTTTGGGTGGAAACCTGACCCTTTTTCGGGACCTATCATTATATTTATTGAAACATGGAATATTGGCGTATGTATTCACAGGAAATGCCCTTCATTCCGAGTCGATGAGAGGGTATGTTTTTTCCTCCATTTCAAACAAGTGGATCGAATGTAAAGTGCCCTTCCCTGACATCGTCTATAACCGTATCCCCTCGAGGAGCTATGAGGCGTCAGAGGAATTCCAACATCTTATCACACATTTTAAAGATTACCGAATGAATCTATTCAACCCCTGTTTTATAGATAAATATGTGATGTTCGAAGCATTAGTTGAAGATGGATCCCTCACCAATCACCTTCCGCCCACCATGATCTTACGAAACAGCAGTTGCCTTGATGCTTTCCTGGAGACCTACAGGCATATATACCTTAAACCATGCAAAGGAAGCCAAGGGAAAGGCATCTATACCATTATCAAAAATGATGATGATACTCTATTGTTCAATAGCTTAAAACATAGTGAGTCCTTCCCGGATTTTGCATCCTTCTGGGAAACGAAAAAAAGGGATTTATTAAAAAGGAGCTATCTTGCTCAACAGGCGATCACACCAAAAAAACTTGTTGGACATCGTTATGATTACCGGATTCTCGTCCATTATGAAAAAGGTTTTTATAAAGTGACCGGCAAAGCGGTAAGGATGTCACAAACTCAGGAAATCACCACCCACACTCCCCGAGGCGGGAAGCTTTTTCCTTATCAAGACCTGCAATCAAGAAGCCTGAATCTAAAATTAGCGAATATTGCCCAGAAATGCGGTGAGATACTTTCAAAAAAAATCGGGTTTCTCGGAGAGTTTTCCATTGATATAGGAGAAGACGAATCGGGCGCGCTCTTCATATACGAAGTGAACTCAAAGCCCATGCAATTCGATGAGGAGGAAATTGAAACAAACAGGCTTTTGCATTTAAAAAATCTTTTCATTGAATTAACTTTTCCCAACCTGACAATAAAATAACACCTCCAGTTGCCGTTTTCCATTATAATTAAATGAGAAACTGTATATATGGAGGTAATACATATGATCACCCATTTTCAATGGGCACCATTGCATAAGAATCTGCCAGGATGGAAAATTTCCTTTTATTTCAACAAGCAGGCAGTCCAAGCATTGTATCATAAAGATGGATCCATCGAGTGGACAGCCAATCCGCCTTCCGAAACAGATGAAACCAAACTCAAAAGCATGATACATGATTTAATGGTCTTCCATGTATATGAATGAACCCTCAATACATTCATGAAATCGCTAAACGGAATAAAAAAAACTCCTTTGCCTAAACTAAAGAAAAGGCTAGGAGGGATTTATTTTGGATAAAGAAAAAATGACATTTTTGAAGGATACCGAATATGATGGCAAGGACTCCGTTTATTTAGATATCGACCGTATCATCAATGAAGGAATGGCGGGCGGAAATGTGTATGAAGTCGCTAACCTTCAGAACATCGAAGAAGCACATGATTTTTATGATGAAACAGATCCCAATATCAATAAATAACAATGGCGGGCGCTCTTATGGAGAGCCCTCCTTTATATCAGTCAGAGCGTTAAAAAGACAAAATCAAATAGTTCCATTCTCCATCACATTCAAAATATTTTCGTTTAATATCGATGTAATGATATGCTCTGAATCCCATTCATGCCCAGATATTTCGATAAGGGGATAGCGATTCGGTAAAACGAACTGCTGGATTTCATGAACGGTCAGCCCTTGAGAATGCAAGAGGAAAATTTCCCCTCGGAGATTTTCAAGATAATCAAGTTTTTTCCGAAACATTTCCTTCCCATCAGGAACATACCCAGCATGGCAGCAAAACACTTCCCCGAAGTCATATTGAAGCAATCTTTTTATGGAATCGATGATGACCGGAACAGACTCTTCCCGTAAGACAAGCTTTGTTTTTGGGGTTACGAAAAGGTCTCCTGAAAAGAGTACGCCATTATTGTGATTCAAATACACCATATGGTCCTTTGCATGACCTGGGGTAAAAATCGGCTCCCACGTTTGGGTACGGGAATGAATGGCCTTCCCTAGCGGCTCAGCTTTAAAGGCATCTCTCTTTCCCCAGAAAACTTTACGATATTCAGGATATACTGCATCCTTTGCACAAACCTCAACCGACATCGGGTGAATGAAAAGAGGGACCTTTTTATGCTCCTGTATCCATGCAGCGCCCCCAGTATGGTCTTCATGATAGTGAGTCAGGGCCACTGAGTCGAAGTCTGCGGACTCATAGAATGGAATGAGCTCTTCCATTAATATCTGTGCTCCAGTATCTATCAATAGGCCATCCGTTAAAAAGACATAAACACTCATCCCCGCCTTGTTCCCGCCAGGAGTCCCATGCACACAAACGACATCATTTATCGTCTTAATCTCTATCATTCAATTTCCTCCCCATCATTGTACAAAAATAGTTTCATCTTCCTTTTTTTAACTTTACTATAATAAATGTAGTACCACTTTACCTTTTTGACAAGGAAATATCGGAATAATTAACCTGGATGAAAATGCAGGATTATTGCATAATCGCCCTTTTTCCATGAATCGTTTTATGGACTGTACCAAATTTAACGACAAAAAAAATCAAAGAAACGATTGACATTGTCGGATTTTACAAATAATATAGATTATATTATAAAACTTGAAATATTCTAAAATAATAATTTACTTATCAAGAGTGACGGAGGGATCAGGCCCTGTGATGTCCGGCAACCGCCCTTAGGGAACGGTGCCAATTCCTGCAGAATGATTGCATTCTGAAAGATAAGACGAGATATAATTTCGCTGCCTCTTTCTGAATGATAGAGGCAGCTTTTTTAATGTTTAAGGGGGAAAGCTCATGATTGAAATCCGTTCAGTCCGAAAGGAATACGTCTCGAAGAAAAACCGAGTTATCGGAGTGGATAACGTATCTTTGACCATTCAAACTGGCGAAGTATATGGAATTGTCGGCTACAGCGGAGCTGGAAAAAGCTCATTACTCCGCTGCTTGAATTTGCTTGAACGTCCGACAGGTGGAAATATCATCATCGACGGCATTGATTTAACCTCTTTATCAAGTAAAGAGCTTCGTAAACAACGACAAAAAATCGGAATGATATTCCAGCATTTTTCCCTGGTCAGTTCAAAAACCGTTTATGAAAATGTCGCTTTCGCCTTAAAGGCCGCGCACCGATCGAAGGACGCGATCAGGTTACGTGTATTGGAATTGTTGGAAATCGTAGGGCTCAGCGATAAGAAAGATGTCTATCCGGCACAGCTTAGCGGTGGACAGAAGCAACGGGTCGGCATAGCTCGAGCCTTAGCAAATGACCCCACTGTACTATTATGTGATGAAGCGACTTCAGCCCTTGATCCAACAACTACAAAAGCGATTTTACAGTTGTTGAAAAAGATAAGCAGTGAGCTTGGTATCACCATCGTATTGATTACACATGAAATGGAAGTAGTCAAAGAACTATGCCACCGAGTCGCCGTCATGCAGGATGGCCGGGTAATTGAAGAAGGACCCGTTTATGAAATATTTTCACAGCCTAAGCAGGAGTTAACGAAGCAATTCATTAGCAGTGTACTGGATTTCGAACTCCCTTCGCACTTGATTGAAGAAAGTGAAGGTACGATTATTAAAATTCAATTCGAAGGGCAAACCGCCGGTGAGTCGATTCTTTCGGATACTCTCCAATCCCATCCAGTCAAGGGTAATATTTTACACGGTAAAATTGAGTATATCCAGGAAGTTCCTTTAGGCATTTTAATCATCGAGTTAATTGGCGATGCCGCCCAAATTCATTCGGCATTGGAATATATAAAAAATCGTTCCAGTTCTGTGGAGGTGTTAAAACATGTCACTGCTTAATCCCATCGTCAATATTTTACCTGATCTTAATAAAGCCTTTCTTGAAACGATTTATATGGTCGGCGTTTCTCTTGCAGTAGCCCTGCTGATCGGTTTACCGCTTGGAGTATTGCTGTTTACGACAACCAGGAATTTATTTTTTGAAAATAGCATCGTGAATCGATCTCTCGGTTTCACAGTCAATATTGTCCGTTCCATCCCGTTCATCATTCTCTTGGTCGCCCTCCTTCCTTTAACGGACCTTCTTACGGGATCGACAATAGGGCCAAGAGCGGCTTCTGTTTCCCTGTCCGTATCCGCAATACCTTTTTTTGCAAGAATCGTTGAAACGGCATTACGTGAAATAGACAGAGGAGTGATAGAAGCTGCAATTGCCGTAGGAGCCACTCCATGGATGATCATTAAGGATGTACTTCTTCCAGAAGCAAAACCGGGAATCATTCAAGGACTGACATTAACGACCATTTCGCTTATCGGTTACTCAGCAATGGCAGGGACAATCGGCGGAGGCGGAATTGGCGACTTGGCCATCCGGTACGGATATTACCGTTATGACAATACAGTCATGATCACGACGATCGTCGTGCTGATCTGCCTTGTGCAACTCATTCAAATGGTTGGTGACAAAGTCTCATACATGGTTAACAAACGATAGGATCAGTCATTTTTTCAATGATACAATACATTTCATTACTCAGGAGGAATTTCAAATGAAGAAAATAGCTTCGTTATTATCAGTCTGTGCACTTGCTCTTGGCTTGGCAGCTTGCGGGAGCGATGATGCATCCCCAAATACTGAAGACAAAAAGGAATTGAAGATCGGGGCGACTACCGGGCCGTACGCCGATATGGTTAAGGAGGCCATCAAACCAGGTCTGGAAGATCTCGGATACAAAATAGAGATCGTCGAATTCACCGACTATATCCAGCCGAATAAGTCGCTTGGCAACAACTCGATCGATGCCAACCTTTTCCAGCATAAAGTGTACATGGATAACTTCGCTAAAGAAAATGATTTAAAGCTTTCCGACCTTATCATAGTTCCAACAGCACCAATGGGCATATATTCTAATAAGTATAAATCATTGAAGGAAATCAAGGACGGTACATCCCTTGCAGTGCCCAATGATCCGGTTAACCTGGCACGTGCACTTAAAGTGCTGGTGGATGAAGGGTTGATTGAAGTCGATCCAAATGTCGACCCTTTAAAAATATCTGAAAAGGATGTAACGAAAAATCCAAAAAACATCCAACTAAAACCATTGGAATCCGCTCAGTTGCCCCGTGCAACAGACAGTGTTGACCTATCGGCGGTCCCTGGCAACTTTGCTCTTGCAGCGAAAATGGACCTCCAGGATGCCCTAGTTTTAGAAAAAATGCCTGATATGTATCGAAACGTTGTTGCAGTGAATACAAAAGATGTAGACGCTCAATTTGCCAAGGATATTAAATCAGTAGTGGAATCCGACCAGTTTGAAAAAGTGATCGATGACAAATTTGCCGGATTCGGAAAACCAGACTGGATGAATTGATCAAATAATCGAGGCCTGCTTCCCCTTTACCGGGAACAGGCCTTTCATTAAGGAGAACGAATATGAATACCTTACTGGAGGTCTGCAGCGGCCCCGCTTATTACGCATGTAAAGCAAATGTCCTTGAAAACCTGGAAATAAAACTGAGTAAAGGGAACATTCGTAATGCTCGTTATTCATAGACGCAAATCATGGGAAGTTGCTGAACCCTTTTTTCCTTCCTTAGAAAATATTGAGAAGATCTTTTTCACATACGGCGGGGAAGGCAGTGACCAAGAAATTGAACGCGTCAAGAAGGCTGCTCTTGAACAGGGTGTGGATGCATTAATCGGCATTGGCGGCGGAAAGTTGCTCGACCTTGCCAAATCGGCCGGAAACTCGCTTCAAAAGGAAATCATCCTCATTCCGACCTTGGCTTCCACCTGCGCTGCCTGGACACAGTTAAGTGTCATTTATGATGATAATGGTTCATATGTCCGGTATGATATTCATGAAAAAAGCGCTTGGATGTTATTGATCGAACCAGGAATTCTTCTTAATTCGCCGATTAACTATTTACGTGCCGGAATCGGCGATACATTGGCGAAATGGTACGAGGGCAATGCACTGGCCGAAAAGCTTGCCACCAAGTCCGTTTGTATTGAATTGGCCCATATGGCCGCAAGGCAATGCCAGGAAGTTTTATTGACATATGGCGAGGAAGCCTTAGCTGATTTGAAAAAGGGGAAATGGACAGATGCGTTGCAGCGTGTAATTGAAACGAATATCATCACCAGTGGTCTTGTTGGCTGCTTTGGCGGCCAGTACCTGCGCGTTGCCGGTGCCCACTCCATTCATAATGGCATGACTACCATCACGCAAGCGCATCATTTACTACATGGGGAAAAAGTGGCATATGGCATTTTAGTCCAGCTTGGGCTAGAAGGGAAATTCCCGGAAATCAAACAATTGCTTCCAATCTACCAGGAGCTTAAATTGCCGATGACATTGGTTGATATTGGTCTGACCGTTGAACATAAGGCGGAACTTCAACAGATTGCAGCCCAGTCTGTCAAAGAAGGTGAAGACATCCAACTTCTTTTCCCTGATATCAACAAGGAAAAAGTGGCAGCCGCCATAGAAAACCTTGAAATCCTCACAAACCATGCAAGCCAATCCATGGACTAAAAAACGATGGGGAATCTCTTATCAAGACCTAATTATAAAAAACCTTAATAAATAAAGGGGAGTACATATTAGTCATGTATAATATGTACTCTCCTTTTTTCTTTTAGTGGGTACAGCCAACATTTCGGAAACTTTGTACGCCAAGTAATTTTCAACATTAAATAGTCGATTTACTTTAGGAAATCGACTTTTTTTGTATACTTCCTATTTCTATTTGGGGTAGCGTCACATGCCCATCAAGGTAAGAAATCATAATACCCCCAGAACGAAAATTTTGTGCATCTTACTCGTTTTTATCGTTTTGGGGTAACTCGTTATTGTTAGCTTGATGGCGATGTGGGGCTAGTCATTTCCTCAAAGGAAGAGACTAAAGAAATTCATAAAAAAAAGCCCTCATTTCTGAGAACCTTTCTTCGTCCCTAATGCCCATGCAACCGGAATTGTAAAAGCAACCACAGACTCCCATTGTACGTGCATAGAAACTTCCAAAACCAATTGTAATACCAACATTCACCTAACCCCCAATTTAAAAGTCACCTTGCGGTGCTAGGCATACACTACAAAGCTTTTAAATTGGATTAGCTAAATATTACCATATCAAACTACTTTGTAATATACTTTTATTTTATGACTACCCACTAATGAATGTAATCGGGGATCTAATTCTACTCCATGTACGGGGTTCACTCTGTTCTATGCATTTGTGGGGTACCACCACATGCCCATCAACCTAAGTTAAAACAATACCTTCTAAAATAAAAAAACGCTATGCTTATCGTAAATAGTTTACGAGAAAGGATGGTGTTTTTTTATGAATCCTATCACCTTCAGTGAACTGACACTTTTTGCACAAGAATTACAACGTTTTCTATCCCCAAATAGCCCTACAAGAGACCGCCAAACAGGTGGGATTTGTACAGCGATCTAGTAAGTATCAAGCAAATGGACTTATCGCCCTTTGCGTTTGGCTCTGCCAAGAAGTCGCTAGTACATCACTCACGCACTTATGTAGTCGTTTAGAGGCTTCGACGGGGGTACTAATAAGCCCAGAAGGCCTGAATCAACGCTTTAATCCAGCAGCTGTCGCATTCCTCCGAGAAGTCTTTACTTCACTCCTAACACAAAAACTCTGTTTCAATCAATCACTTTCTTCAGGCATGATTTCTGCTTTCAAACGTATTCGGATTTTAGATGCGACTGTATTTCAGCTACCTGATTCCTTCGCCACAAATTATCAAGGCTCTGGAGGCAGTAGTAATACTGCAGGAGTGAAAATCCAATTAGAATACGATTTATTAAGTGGCCAATTTTTAAACGTACAACTGGGACCTGGAAAGAACAATGATAAAACATACGGCACCATCTGCCTTGAAACTGTTGAGAAAGGCGATTTATGTTTACGTGACCTTGGTTACTTTGATTTAGGAGACTTACAAGCCATTCATGATAAAGAGGCTTATTTTATCTCTCGGTTGAAGCTAAATACACGTATTTATATCAAGAATTCCGACCCAGAATTCTTCAACAATGGAACGGTAAAAAAACAAACCGAATACATTCAGGTTGATATGACACAAATGATGTCTAGTCTAACCCCTGGTGAAACGCTGGAAATATCAAAGGCATACATTGGACAAAATCAGAAGCTCCCAGCACGTGTCATTATCCATCGTTTAACCGATGATCAAACGCAAACACGCCTAAAAAACCAAGCGATTCGAGAAAAGAAGAAAGGCATTGTCATGAAGGAGAAAAGTAAGCACTTGATGGGCATGAACGTCTATATTACGAACACATCTCCAGAAGAAGTCCCCACTGATTATGTCCATTCCCTCTATTCCCTGCGGTGGCAGATTGAGATTTTATTTAAAACATGGAAGTCATTCTTTGAAATCGATGAATGTAAAACAATCAAAAAAGAACGCCTTGAGTGCCACTTATATGGCCAACTTATCGGCATTCTCCTCTGTTCTTCTATTATGTTTCAAATGCGACAGTTACTTCTTAAAAAGAAAAAGAAGGAATTAAGTGAATACAAAGCGATTTATATGATTAAGGATTACTTCCCGTTACTGTTTCAAGCGATGTCAGTTGGCACAGAAGAACTTTTGAAAATTTTGCATCGCCTTTATCATCTACTCAAAAAGAACGGTCGTAAATGTCATCGGTATAAGAAGATGACTGTCTTTGATATTCTTGGGGTTGTGTATCAATCGACGGTGAAGGATAGACAAGCTGCCTAGAAAAAAGCGCATATTTGATAGGCTTCTTTGGCATGCCTGGTTTTCAAGAACTGGGTAGTTTTGGAACAATATCATTTTGTGCTAGTAATTTATGTTGTTAGCTTGATGGGCATGGGGTAGCGTCAGGAAAATGCGGATTTACAACGCTAAGGAAATGTCACCTATTAAAAAAGCCGATTTCCATTTCAAGGAATCGACTTTTTTAGTTATTCTTATTCAACTAAAGCACCCGTTAGCCATCCATGAAGCGCAAAAATCAGCGCTTCACCACAGAGAATGAAAATTGGTCTCTATGTCGATAATGTTTTAATGGCTGGCGAAGAAGGTCGTTGAACTATGGTGCCTTTGAGCCCATCCGTTAGTCTGACTCCGACGACCACGGTGTACCACCGACTGTCGCGCCCTTTATGGGTAGCACTCATGGGAGATTAATCCTTTTTTGGTCGTCGTGCCAGCCTCTACTTAATTTGCTATGAATGGAGGTTTTTGTTTTACGATTTACCAATCTCAATCAGATCACTCATAAGGCTCAGCCTTTTTTAAAAAGCGTTTTTACTGGGTCTATTTTGTTGTGGTTTTTTCTGGATTTTGAGCTTTTTTAATTTTCATGGGAGTTCATTCAGGTATGAATTACTACTTATTCCAATCCTTAGCTAACATACCGTAAACAATATGGTCAACATAATGGTCATACAACCATTCTGCTTGTCTGATACAACCTTCATTAACAAAACCCAATCTTTCGGGAATTCCTCTACTTTTCTTATTCTCCACAGCAACCCTTATTTCCACCTTATCTAGTTTCAATTCAATAAATGCATAATCAGTCAATGCCTTAGCTACTCTTGTCATAATTCCATTACCTTGATATTCTTCTCCGAGCCAATAACCAATATATGCAGTTTTATTTGACCAATTTATTTGGTTATAACCTGCTACACCAACAATTTGTCCCTTATACATAATAACTGTATTGACACTCTTGTTTTCAGCAAAACCTTTTAAAGAAATATTAATGAACCCTCTTGTATCTTCAAGTTTTGTTGTATTATCCAGCCAAGGGAGCCATTCTCGTAGGTATTCTCTGGATTGATTTGTTCTTTCGAAAACTCTTTCTGCATCCTTTAATTCTAACAGTTTCAATGATAACTCCTCATCAATATTATGTAAAAACATACTCATCCCCCTAATTTTCCCATTGGTTTATATTGTATATTAACATATATGATTAATAGTTAAATCACTTGTTTATAATGGAGCTAACCTGCCCCTTTAGTTCATTAAGGTGTAGCTCAGAAACAAAGTTTGATCAAATTAATACAAGAACCCATGAAAATGAATAAATAGAAAGGACATGTTTAGAAAAAAGATTAACAAAAACATGCCCTTATAATATTTAATTGGATTATTCTTTTATAAAAAAGATTGATCAGGATGAGGGCGTAGCCATCACGTGTTCTTATTTCTAGTTATTGTAAGTCAACACTATCTTTATTATTGATCCAATTAGACAAAAAAGGGGAAGGCAATATCTATCCCCTCCCCTTTTTCAAACACAACTTATTTTTTAAATCTTCTTCTAAATCCTAAATACAGACACCCTACAATAAAAGTCATAATTAGAATGGCAATCCACGGGCCAAAAGCTGTGATTGGAGTTACATAATCGCTAGTTTCGGATATTCCTTTAACAGCTTGGGAAGAACCTAGAATCATAGGTCTCAGCTCCTTAAGAGAAAGTAGATGTAGCTTTGAAACAAAGTTTGGTCAAATTAATACAAGAAACCTTGATAAATAAATAGAAGGAGCATGTTTTGAAAAAAGATTGATCATTTTTGGTAATGAACTAACGTACCCGATAGTTCTATAAGAATTCAGGTAATTATTAGACAATAAACTTGGTAAACCACGCAATATATCCTGCCCCTGGAATAAAAAATACTTGAGCTAGTATCGTTCCTAATAAACGAGAAGTAACCATCATAAGAGATACACCCTTGAGATTAAGGTAACTTCCCTTCTGATTTATTACGTCATCCGCAAGAATAGATATTTTAGGGTCAATAAAAATTATAAGTAAAATTGTAGCTATTCCATTTATAAGACCCGATGCCATAATAGCTGTTGTTGCTCTTTCTGGAGCTATTAAAGCAGCATATAACGCAGATAACACTCCAATTGTATAGATTGCAGTAATTACCATATTAATTAAGAACAATCTTATGGGAATATCTTTCAATCTAATATCCTTTAAGTAAGAAAACTTTGGTAAATGAATGTGTTTTATCCCACGTTTAATGTATTCGAAAGTTAACCCCTTTTTTATCAAAGATGGTATAGAACCTCTTTCTTCAGATAAATGAACAATAGCCCTTGAAAAAATTGCAATAAAAGTAGGAAGTAAAAGAATACCTATAATTGTTCCTAATGTTGATGAACCAATAATGATTCTATATTGGTTTTCAACAAACTCTAGTGTATTTACTTTTGGAGCATTATCAACCAGGCTCCCTGTAAATGGTTGCTGCATCATATTCGCTAATCGAGAAATCATAACCATCAAGTTAAATAAGGATAGAGCTGAAGCTAACAATCTTACTCTTGCACCAGATAATCTGACTGCATATGCAAGTGTTTCGATAGAATGGATAATAAATATAAATAGAGATATAAGAATTAATTTTTCTGTTAAGAGTTCCAAAACAAATTTACCTACTTTAATATATTTCTTTCCATATTACCACATATATTTCCAATTTGTGTTATGGAACTATCCTGCCCCGATAGTTCCATAAGAAAAAGCTGCCTTAGAGACAGCTCCGATCTTCAGCTAAATCACCCGTTAATTAAGAAAAATTTTTTTCAGGGCTTTTGGATTATCTTTATCTAACTCTCCATAACTTGCATTTTCATTATTGCTAATAATTGTTGCTGTACCTGCATTTTCATTAAACCAAATTTTATATTCATAAAGTTTTTCAGGCATATTTTCATCAAAAGTGTAAAACAAAGTAGCTTTTATATCTGGTTTTCTAGCCATTTCCATTTTAACCATGTTATTCTCCCATTTGATTTGTTCAAATGCCTGCCTTAACAACTCTATTGATTCGCTATCTGTTATCATTACGACATCTTCGTAATTTCCTTCTGTATCAATTTTTTGAACATCTACTCTTGTTAATTGTCTTTTTTCTTCTCCCATACAACCGACCAATAACACCATAAAGACAAAAAGAGAAGTAAAATTTATTTTCTTTTTCATCATACACCTCCATAAATTTAGACGTTTATATTTCAAAATAGTTCCAGCTTATCTTTAACTATCCTGCTTCATTAGCTCCATAAGAAAAAGAGCTGCCAAAGCAACTCCCTTATTAAAGTAATGTACCTGTTAGTTTAGCAAGATATATAATCTGCATAGCTAACAATCTTTCATCCTACCTTGTCCTTGGAAAATTGGCCTTTCAATTAGCAATGTTATGGGTTTTACCTTGAACAAAAGGTAATGTGTAAATAATGCTATTATCACCCCATTTAACATTCCCGCCACTACATCTAAAGGATAGTGAACCCCTACCCATATTCTTGAGAAAGCTACTACTATCGCAAGAATAAACCATGTATATTTAAAATGATGTGATGATAGCCAAAGAGTAACAGCAATTGCTATTGCAGATGTAGCATGGTCACTTGGAAAAGAGGAATTAGCAGAATGCTCAACGAGTTGAATAATTTCATGCGATATAAACGGTCGCTCTCTATAAATGAATAACTCAATAATTCTATTTATTGAATAAGCCAAAGTAAATGAAAACATAGCCTGAAAAGCTATCACACGGAAATTACTTTTATTTAGTAGCCATAACATCAAAATTAATAAAACAAAAGCATATTGAACATATTCCGCAAAGAATATCATTATGTTATCTAATAATGGATATTGGTGGACTTTACTATTGATTAATTTAAACCATTCATAATCTGCTTCTATAAAACTCATTTCATAATCTCCTTCAATGCACTTGTTTAGTTAGCTGTTCTCCTATTCTCTCTATTTTAATTTTAACAATTATTACCTATTGGTTCAATTTCTTATAGAGCTAACCTGCCCCGATAGTACCATAAAAAAAGAGCTGCCAAAGAACTCCCTTATTGAAGTATTTAATCCATCAATCTTTTTTGTTCTTAATGATAAATTCTCCTAATTCTCCTAATAAATGTAATGTGTAAATAATCATTAAGGCTCTGGCTACTACAAATCCATCTATAGCTAAGTCATATCCACCTCGTAATAAGGCTGAATCCGAAAACCAAAAATAAATTGATATTGCCAGAGGTATTAAGAGAAAAATCAAAGCTAGTTGAGTTTTTTTATCCATAAGATCCCGCCTTATTATATGCATTTTACAAAAAATAGCATTATTTCTAAAAAGAAAAAACTAAAAAGTGGTATTAATTTACCACTTAAATGGCTCTGTAAGACATTTTAGTGAGAGGTAATATAAATACGTCAGAGGATATAATTCTGCCCACCAATGCACATCGTTTTTAGCATTTTACTATAGGTCTTATAATAGCACTCCTTATGGAACTAACCTGCCCCGATAGTTTAAGTACTATCATTCACAATCTCAATAGAGTAGAACCTAATGAGACACATTCAAAGTACCTCTATATTAGGCTATATAATGTCTCATAAGACTTGTATCAAAATGCTTATCGTTGTAAATGCGCATTTTCCTGACTCTACCCCTATTTTAGTGGTATCTTTATTTCCATTTCCTTTAATACTTCAAGATTTGGCATTTTAATAGTCACAACTTTTAATGGTTCATTTTTATTTATATGCTTGAACTCTTGAACATACGTGTTTTGTTTGATTCGTTCGGGATATCCTTTCGAATCACTTGTTAAATTTTTTCCTGTCTTATCTTCAAGCCAAAGGGTGTTGAAGTTGAAATGACCATCGTAAGGAAAATCACTATCCACTTCGAAGTATAACAACGTTTTATCTTTTTGGTACTTCACATCAGTTACAATAATTTTCCCCATTTTACCTTGGTTCAGTATAATTGGTAATTTATTCAAATGTAAAGGTTGTTCGATCCTTGAAGATTGCTCATTGGTAATAGGAATAAGAAAGGGACTGATCGTTAAAAACTCCGAGTTCTCTTCTAAAGGAGAAAAGCGATATTCCATATTCATAACAAGTTTACCTCCTTTATCATTACCTGAACCAGATCCACCCGATTGTGTAAGTGATTCCCCTTTGTCATTTAGTAAATTAAATTGAAGGTGACTATCATCAATCATTTCTGGATTTTCTCCAGTAGATGAAGTTAAATCAACTGACAGTTTAATTCCCGCAGGTCCAATCTTAACTGTTTTCACAGTCATCTTTGTATCTTTATAACCCATTGTTTTATTGGATTGTATCGTTTTTACTTCTTCCTTAGACTTGGTAACCGGAATTTCAAAATTCCAATTCCCTTTTACTTTGCCTATATTGTTCAACCCTATGCTTAAATCAAATGAATCTGGTAGCTCCTCCGTAGGCTCTATATTAATTACACCTGCGTATTGATTATCAGATAAAAATTCTCCCGTCCGACCGTCACCAAAATTAATTTCCTTACCATTAACTTTTAGTTCTAATTCTCCTAAATCGTCCCACTTGTTAGGGAATTCTTGTATATAACTAATCGACAAACGGGTACCATCAAAAAAGATATCCTTTATTGTTAAGCTTATATTTTTATCTGTAACGGTTTTCTCTATCTTCTCTGATAGCCCCTTTTGACTAGCTATTTCAAGCCCTCTATCCCCTACAAACTCAAAAACAGAATTCAATACTGGAATAGATGATAATACCTTGGCCATTGCTGGAGAGACAAAGGCAGAGCCAATTAATACACAAGTTGCTAAAGAAGCTACACCAATAAAGGGATAAAACTTTCTTTTTGGTTTCTTATGCTTCGTTTTCGCTCTCTTTATTGCAACATCTATTGTTTTATCAAGTTTATCGATAGGTACCTCGATTTTTTCAATTGCTTCTTTTATGCCTGGAATTTGATTATTCATTTATACACGCCTCCTTTAACTTTCCCTTCAATTCGTTAATGGCTCGATGTAAATTCGTTTTAACCGTTCCTTCAGGGCATTCTAGGAATTCAGCTATCTGCTTAATAGTCAAGTCTTGATAATATCTAAGAATGATCACCGTCTTGTACTTCTCAGCTAACCCTTCAATTGCTGTAAACAGGTCCATCTTGTCTTCAAGCATTAATCTTTCGGAGGATTCAATTCTCTCCAATGAATCTTGATCAATAGGAATCACTTTATTATTTTTCTTGATAAAATCCAATGCAGTGTTTATTAAGATTCGAGTCAGCCAACTAGAGAAGTATGAAGAGTCCTTTAGGTTTTCAATAGATATGTAGGCTTTGTAAATCGTATCTTGAACAATGTCTAGAGAGTCACTTTCATTTTTCACATACAGGAATGCTGTTCGATAAAGTTTTTCTTTTTCTTTATGAATTAGCTTTATGAATGCTTGGTCGTCCCCTTTTTGAGCTTTTTTTAACGTATTTAAATGGAACATTTTTTTTACTCCTTTCTTTCAGACAACAGTTAGACTGACAACCAACTCATTTCGTTTCAATTATTTGAATAAAAATGAATATGTTATAATTGCTCAATTAAAAATGGGACCCTAAACGGACGTAAATGGTACTAAAAACAACTTTAACAAAAATAAATGTCACTTTAGGCGATAATTTGCATTTATTTTAAATGCTATTTTGCACGTGTATAGGGGAGACCGCCAATATTTCGGGATTTTGTACGCTAAGTAAATCCCAGTCAAAAAGCTGTTTCCTGTACATTAGGAATTGACTTTTTTTATTTCTCTTATTGTGCTAAAGCATCTTTGAAAAAAGAATTAACTGTAGCTCCCCCCATATTAGCGTAATAAAAAGAGTTCACTTTGAAACAAGATTGATCAATTTGAAAACTTTTTTATTGATTTAATGATTTTTTTTGTGATGTTTATAGAACTAATTCACCTGTTAGTTCATTAGTTGATAAGGAGAAATGAAAATAAATTTAAAATAAAGTGTTAACTTTTTTCTATCTTGTACGTCTTATTTACGGGAGGACAGCGATGAACAATTCGAAGAAAATTCAAGAATTAAATGCCGAACTTAATATTGTTTATCGTTATCTACGTAAATTAGGAGTCTCACATGAAGATGCTGAAGATATTGTTCAAGAATCAGCCTATCGATTTCTTCTTTACTACGATTCAATAGATATATCTAAGACCCGGAGTTGGTTAATACGTGTAGCTTTAAATTTTCACCATGACCAATACAGAAAGCTTAAACGAGAGGAACTTGATTTAAACCAAGAACAAATAGCTTTGCTATCTAAAGATTTACCAGAAGAAATAATATTACAGAAAGAACAGCGTTCAGAAGTTCAAAAAGTGTTATTAAAATTAAAGCCACAATACAAAGAGATGATTCTATTAAAGTATCAGTGGGATCTAAAATATGAAGAGATATCCAAGTTACTTGAAATGAGTATTGGGATGGTAAAGACCAACCTATTTAGAGCGAGGAAACAATTTGTCAAATATTATAGGAGGAATAACAATGAGTGAAAAAAACACTACTGATGAGATTGATTTTACTAGTAAATCTTCTTTTCAAAATGTAATGAATAAGGCGAAAAGAAAGCAAACTGTTAAATATTTCATAATAACAACAATAACAACAATATTTTTGTTAGCAGTAATTTATATAGGGAGCCAACAGATACTTGAAAAACGTAGAGCTGATGATAAATCAGGGAATTATAGTTTGATTCATGGAGCAAATACTCATCAAGGAAGTGCAAGTCCTTCCGATTCAAATCTTTTTAGTTATACTCAGGAAATAACATATGTGAAGCAAATTGGGGATAGAGTCATATTGTGGGATACAGATAGTGTAACAACACCGTTATTTGGAAAAAGAAGGATTAATGAAAATGGTAGTGAAACAAAAATATTTAGTGAAAGAGAAAAAAGGTACGTGAATTTTAATCAGCTTAATGGAGAGAGAGAAATTGAATTTTACTTCCCGCAACTTACATATACCTATCTTCCAAATGAGATAACTGCTGCGACAGAATTAGGTAATAATAAGATAGTAGAAGTAGCTCTATCATTTAAAAAGCCTCTAACCCTTCATGAAGCATCAAAGATCCTTGGAACAGATAATGTTAATTGGTTGTGGGTAGACACATCTACTGATGCTCAAGTAAAGGAGTATAAAAAGGAAGCACGTATGAAAGAAAACGAAAGAAATGCTATTACACAAGGTGGAGGATATGCATATGGTTTTGAAGTACTGGATTCGGATTTTGAAATAGGAGGACAATACTTTCTAAATATCATAAAAACGCTTAGTTTGGAGGATGGAAACTATCAAAACAAGGTAAAGAAATTAGCTAACAGTATTAATGAAGAGTCTTCACCAAAAGTTAGCGATATTCGTATTAGTGGAGCCGTAGTTACAGGGACACCAAAAGAGTTAGAAAGGTTTAATAATATTGATATTATTAGAGCCTCTCTTATTGGGGCTACTGTTGATATTTATTAATTACACACTTTTAACTAAGAAAACTTTAGTTGAGGAAACATATTAAAGGATCTTCCAATGGAAGATCCTTTTTCATTATCTATAAAATCGATTCCTTTATGTTCAACTAGCCTCCGTTTGACGCTCTTTGTTTCACTAACCTGCGCCGTTTGTTTCATGGAGAAAAGGAAACACCATTCTCGTCATAAACTAAAACTTTTTATATACCTCTGCGTAAGCTACTTTCAATTGGTCCCTAAGTTGCTTGTTATCATCTTCTAATCTCTTAATCCTCCGTTTTAGTGATTCAATAAGGGCATCCTTATTGCTCTCATTCATTTCTCGCTTAACTTGTTTTGGTGTAGGTGCTTGTGATTGTTGCTGCCTTAATACTTCAATCCGTTTACGAATATCGACATTGTTGTACAGCGTTGCTTTCGTTACACCTGCTTCATTTGAGACGCTGTTAAAATTAATCCTTTCATTGGCTCGTACGAGCCGTTTAATGGCTTCGTCTACTTTCTGATAAGTGTTTGCTTTCCGTTGGGCATGTATGGTCTTCATATGGGCTGAACGGTCATATTTAGGCATTTGTTACACCTTGCTTTCTTTTCATCCGATCCTGTCTGCCAAAGATAATGTTACCCTCTTGAATTGTACTTAGAATACCCATATAACGCTGTAAGTTTCTTTCGTTTTTCTCCGCAATTTCTTCACGACCATGTTGCTTTGATACATCAATAGCTTTGGAAGTTGTTTTAATAAGCAATTCATACTTTTGCACATCCAATTCTGAAAACCCAATGGCTAAGTCCTTACACGGACTTCCTCCGTTACAGGTTAGGCAAGGTGGCGCTTCCATATGAGGACAATTTCCATTTAAACGAGCGTGACATGTACCATAAGGGTTGTCCATCGCATTTAGTTTATGGTCTTGCCACAGGGCATCCAAAATATCAGTAGGAATATCTTCGCCAACCTTGATTTCTTGAACCTCACCATTAAAGTCAAAACTGAATACACCTTGCTTCATGACAGCTTCAAATGCTTTTCTCTTGTTGTCATCCAATAACTTTGCGTACCTTAATGTCATCTCAGGAGAGGCATGGGCTAACAGTTCTTGTACCGTTAAAATATCTACACCGCCATTTAACATTTTGACTGCATACGTATGGCGAAAAACTGATGGAGCTTAAAATAAAATAAATCTCCATTTTCATCAGTAATATTCTTTTGTTTTGCCAATATATTTAATTGCCGTTGAACCCAGCTTTGAGAAAATGGATTTCCTTTACGAGAACCACGATAGCGAATAAAAATGAATCCTTTGGGATTATTGTCTTGATTGCTATTTTCTTTCGATTGTCGAATTAGGACCGCAAGGGTATTGGCTAATTCTTCATCGATGGGGATTCGGTGTCCTTTGACATAGGTTTTTTCAATATCGGCTACTATTGAATACTTTCCGTTTAGTTGAACTAAACAATCGAAGGTTAAACCTAATACATCCGAAATGCGAAGTCCTGTTTTAAAGACTACCCACAAGGCAGGAATGACCTCATTATGTAGGTTATTGATGTGTGAGAAAAGTTGTTCTAAAACATGGTCAGGAATATAATCAATTTGGTCAATTGATTTTTTTCTTCGCTTCGGTTTATCCTCTGGAAAAATCAATAGTCGTACATGACTTTCCGGAGCGATGTCATATTCATATCGTTGAATATCTTCAAGAAACTTTCCCACGGTACTTAATGCCTCTGATACTTGTCGTTCAGGATGTATATTTTTTTGCTTCTTATTGTTCTTAGCGTATTCATGCAACCATTGAATGTACTGTTCTATATGGAAACGTTTTAAACCCTTTAAGTCCATCCAATTTGGTTCTAAAGAAAATACAAAAGACAAGAATGGTGGTAAATATCTGAAATATGTTAGTGCTGTACCCCAAGTGAAATTGTTTTTACTTAGTAAGCGTCGCTTGATGTACTTCTTCAATTCCTGGCGTATACTTATCTGCTTTATCTTAGAGAAATCAATGTAATACTGAGTGATACTATTGATATAATTAATCCCATACTTTTCATGCAAAATCCGTACATCCCATCTGTCTTTTTCCCACTCTTCACGATTGTCCGTTAGTTGGAAAAAATTCGCATGTAAGACTCGTAAAAAGTTTGCTATGCCTGTTTTATGTTGGACAGTATTTTGAGTTTTGACACCTTGCTCGTATAACCAAAACTGCCACTCTCTTTCTGCTTTTTCAATATCCAAATCTAGCAGGGAATGGAGAGTAGGATATTTTTGATTTATGAATAATGCTAATTTAGATAAGCTTGTCCCATTTCCTGAAAAAGCACTGCTTATAGACCACTCGTCTTTAAATAATTTTTGATACCATACATACTTTACTTCTAAGTTGAAAGTAGGGTTTGTGAATCGGAAAAAAATATTTTGATTTGTATTTTTGTGATTTTTCTCCATTTTCTCGAACTGCTTTATTTCACCTAAAAAACCAACATTCCATTTATCGTTAACTAAGAAATATGGGTTGTTTACTTGCTCAATTGTAACAGAGCTATCATCGTGAAAAGTCCTAACAGGATAGTTTGACAACTCTCGTTGTAATCGTTCGTGAAATCCTAATTCTTCTATATGCACCTGTTGAATATGTTTCATCCTCTTAACACCTTTCAGTTCTTTTTCTTTATTTCAAATGCTGGCTGTGCTTTTTCCCAATTCTCACGAATGTCTTCTTCTGAAGGATGAAGATATAAATTCATCGTCGTTTGAATTTGAGAATGTCCCAATCGTTCTTGCACTTGTTTAATATCTTTCGTTTTCTGATAGTATATCGTTGCGTGTGTGTGACGAAACAGGTGAGGGTGAATATCTATCCCCGTTTTCTTCCTCAAACGCTTGAAAAGGGATTGTATGTCTCCGTAGCACATTGGTTTTCCAACATTTTTCCCCCGTAACTTTACAAAGACAAAGTTTGTATCTAAATCCAATTCATCCACGACTTCATACAAGTAGTCATCATATAAATCCATTAAGGCTTTCGATACAAAAATCTCTCGTTCTCCTGTTTTCAACTTTGCTCCGTTTTCTAAATCTCCTCGGTCTACCAAACGAACACGATGTCCCTTTTGATGGTCAAATTTAAAATCCTCCATGTATAGGGAAAGGACTTCTCCAATACGTAATCCTGTTTCAAATAATACTTGAATTAGAAAGGTATCTCGTATGTTGGTTGTTGCCTCGATCACTTGTTGCACCTGTTCTTTTGTTAACGTTTCTACTCTTTTGCGAGGCTCCTTTAGTTTGAGTACATTCCGTATTGAAGGCTTGTCTTTGTTTACATGATGTAGGACGCTTTTGTAACGTGTTCTTCCCCCTGTAAAGACTTGTTTCATTAATTTCTCAACCATGTCATTTTGAAGTTCTTCATTTCGGTAAAGGTAATCATAAAAATTTGTAATAACTGTAACCGTAAGGTTAATGGTCTTTTCCGTTTTCTTTGCTTTTACTGGTTGAAGAGAAGTAACTTTTGTACTGTCATACGGACTTCTTAACCAAGCAACAAATTCCACAAGGTCATCTAACCGTATATACTTGTATTCCTTATTTATCTCTTCTAAGAAAGTAAAATACTGTTTCAAGGAGTAACAGTATGTCTTTTGGGTATTGCTGCTTTTACCAGTTGTATCTAAATATTTAATGTACTTAAGTACAGGGAGTACAGGAAACCCATTATGATCTAAAAGCATAAACCGTTTAGTTTGATTCTCTAATATAACTTCTTGAACCCTCATTCTTTATCTCCCTCCATGAGAGTGGTTACCGCTACCTGCTACGGGACTTTAACCCCCTCTTAAAATATAATCCCATACTCATGAATTACTTATATATTGTACTTTTAATACTAAATAAAAATGGTATATAAAGTGATATTAATATATAAAAAAATAGTGGATAATCTATGTTATATTAAACATAGTATCCACTATTCATTATAGTATAGTTAATAAAAACCCCATCGTTTTTTTAATTCCTTCACGTTGTTCATTTAAAAGTAATTAAAGAAGACTTTCTGTCTGTTTCCATAACCCAAGGAGATCACTTTCATGTTGTCTGAGGATGCCTGCTTTTCTAGCAGATTCCGGACGGCCCTTTTCCCAATTCCATATATCTTCGAGAGTTTCTGTTAGGGGACGGAATGTTAGTCCATTATTGATGGCTTTATCGTTGTCGACAGCCAAAAACCCATTCAAAGGTTCCTTACCTCCTGGTAAAGGGAATTCTTCTGGTATCCATAAAGGCATTTCTCCCCACGGCTCTACTTTATTGTCATTTAAAAATTTTTCAGAGACCCATGTAAAGGCAGCATTACTTCTTGTAACCTTTTTGCAGCCTTCAAGTAATTGCCCCATAGTCAGTGTGTAATCTGGTCCAACGGCATTATACGTACCTGTCTTGCTTTTTTCTATCATTTGGATGATCCATTGAGCCAAGTCCCTTGCATCGATAACTTGGATTGGACGTCCAGGGCGTCCAGGAGCTAAAATTTCTCCCCCTTCCGCTATTCTTTTAAGCCAGTACGGCAATCGGTCAGTATAATCATATGGACCTACTATTTGCCCGGCACGAATTGACAAGACTTTCCCCGGCAGTTCTTTTTCAGCTACTTTTTCGCTTAATGATTTTAACGGTCCATAATATTCACCGTATATCGGTCCAGCAGTCCCGCGGGATATTTTTTCTGCTTTATCTTCATTTAGTGAATGAACCTCTCCATTTTCATCAATACCTGGTTCGGTTGGATCACTATAAACTGAGATGCTTGAAATATATGTATAATGTTTAACTTGATTAAGCAATCTGCAAGATTTCAATACAGTTCGAGGGATAAAACCTGATGTGTCAATGACTGCATCCCACTGTCTTCCTTTCAACATTTCAAGATCCCCATCGCGGTCCCCTCTTAACTGTTCTATTTCGGGAAAAACATAAGGGTCGCTTCCACGATTAAAAAGTGTGACAATATGCCCTTTCCCTATCGCAGCTTTTGCTAAATACCGGCCTAAAAAGCGTGTACCGCCCAATATTAAAATGTTCATAAGATCTCCTCCTCTTTAACGATATTCCATAAAGCATACGCAATACCCTTTCCTAACATTAATAATACTTGCAACCTTTCTTTGGTTTTCCCTTCGGAAAATCTAGAAATATCCTAATCTTTTGAACTTTATGCTTTTTCGCTATAATGATATGGAAAGGGAGAAAGAAGGTGGAACCGATGCTTGAAAATCTTAAACAAAAATTCCCAAACGCTCTTACCAATAAAAAGGATACAGATGATATTTCTAATTATGTTTGGTTTGAAGACTCCAGAAGTATACTTGGCATTCCCCATTCAGAAATCACAGCCGAAGAAATCCGTTTATTGGAACTGCTTTTTGCTCCTTGCATAAACCCAAATAACCTCAATGCACATCCAGGCTCATCATGGAAAAATTTTTTATCCGAACCGAATGAACCATTGCCTTTAACGAGCTGGGAGAATGTTCGATTCCTTCATTTCAAGTTGACTCATGATGATTTTTCCAACTCCGATTTTGAAGAGGCCTTCCTCGCTTTCGTTCCATCTGACGCAGCTATTATCTGGGAAAATGAGACGGCAGGAGTCTTAATTGAACCGGACAAGGATGAACCATTATCGAATAAAGAACTGATCGCGATTTCTTCCACGCTTGAAAGTGACTTTTATGTAAAGACACGTATGTTCACCGGGCGCTTTCACCCTGTAGATCAAGACCTTCACCATCACTGGACTCAGGAGAAAAAGTGTTTTGAATTGGCACAGGTGCATCTGCCGGATATAAAGGTGACTGATTTGGCAGACATCATCCCATACTCATTAATAAATGATCCATCCTTTAAGAATGCAAATTGGTTTATCAATGAAATTCTTGGCAAGACCAAGCAGGATACTGAGCTTATCAAAACGGTTAAAATGTATATCGAATGTAATTCCAATGCCACATATGCCGCCAAACAGCTTTATATACATCGGAACAGCTTACAATACCGAATCGATAAATTCTCTGAAAGAACTGGTCTAGATATTAAAAACTTCCGTCATGCCCTTACTGCATACTTGATACTTTTACTGAATGATTAATTTCCAATGTAAACACTTTTTTGTGCAATGTGCCCATACTTTTTTCTAAACCCATAGCTTAGACTATAGCTAATTGGTACAAGTAATCTAAGAGTTTAAAAGGGGGATTTTTCATGGCAGAGTTAGTGTTGGATCATATATTCAAGATTTATGATAAAAAGGTGACGGCTGTTAAAGACTTCAACCTTCGTGTTGCCGATAAGGAATTCATAGTTTTTGTGGGACCTTCAGGCTGCGGCAAATCGACGACATTAAGGATGATTGCCGGACTGGAAGACATTTCACAAGGGGATTTATACATAGACGGCAAGCGAGTCAATGATGTCCCCCCTAAAGATCGCGATATTGCGATGGTTTTCCAGAACTATGCCTTATATCCTCATATGTCCGTATTTGACAATATGGCATTCGGTTTAAAGCTCAGGAAAACGCCAAAAGCGGATATCAAGCAAAGAGTCAATGAAGCGGCAAGGATTCTCGGTCTTGAAGAGCTGTTAAACAGGAAACCTAAAGCACTTTCGGGTGGTCAGCGCCAGCGTGTGGCACTTGGCCGCGCAATTGTAAGGGACGCAAAAGTTTTCTTGATGGATGAGCCATTATCCAATCTCGACGCAAAGCTGCGGGTTCAGATGCGTGCGGAAATTGCTAAACTGCATAAACGGCTCGACACCACAACGATATATGTCACACATGATCAAACAGAGGCAATGACCATGGCGACACGTCTTGTTGTAATGAAAGATGGCATCATCCAACAGGTCGGTGCTCCAAAGGATGTTTATGAGAAACCAATAAACGTTTTCGTCGGCGGCTTTATCGGATCGCCTGCCATGAACTTCTTTACCGGAACATTAAAAGAAGGCACAATTAAAATAGGCGAACAAACGCTTGAAATACCTGAATTAAAGATGAAAATGCTGCGTGATCAAGGATATGTCGGAAAAGATGTAATCCTTGGCATCCGTCCGGAGGATTTCCATAATGAAGGAGCTTATTTCACGGAATCCCCTAACACTACATTCACGACCCAAATTGATGTAGCCGAACTCATGGGCGCGGAGATCATGCTCTACTCCACATTAGAGGGGCAAGACTTCGTTGCAAGGGTCGATGCCAATAACATTATCCAGGCAGGCGAAAAGATCGAACTTGCCCTCGACATGAATAAAGCACACTTTTTTGATAAAGGGACCGAACATCGTATTTTAGTTGAAGAAGATGAACAGATGCAGGAAAGCATGAAGTTATCTGCCAATTAAACGTAAAAAGACCCATTCATAATGGGTCTTTTTACGTTTATTCAAATAAAGGAATGGTTCATTCTTGGACCAATACCACTTCATCATGTCCGCATTCAGGGCATTTCATGAGATGCGGGCATTGACCTTTTTGAAGGGATTGAGGGTATCCGTCGTTTTCTTTAAGTATGTCGATATCCATATAAGCACTGTAATCATCAGCATAATCCATGAATTTCCCTTTATCCTCAAGATCATTGCCGCATTCCGGGCAATTCACATGGATTTTTCTTAGACCGTTGCAAAGCGGGCATATAGACATTGTTTTTCCTCCTGTTCCCGTTACTTATGATTTCAGTATTTGTCGATTCCATTATTTTAACACATGGAAACACCCTCCCTAATACCAGAGGGAGGGCATTTCTATGCAATTATTTATTAACCATGTTAGCAGGATCGACCCATGCTTTGAATTCGTCTTCCGTCAGGAACTGCAATTTCAACGCCGCTTCCTTTAAAGTGGAGTTGTCCTTGAATGCAGTTTTGGCGATCTTGGCTGCTTTTTCATAACCGATATGCGGGTTCAATGCTGTTACCAGCATAAGGGAACGCTCTACATTTTCTTTGATTTTATCTTCATTTGCAGTGATGCCAACCGCACAATTATCGTTGAAGGAATGAATGCCTTCCGTCAATAATTTAACCGTTTGCAGGAAGTTATAGATGATGACTGGTTTGAATACATTCAGTTCAAAGTTACCTTGGCTTGCTGCAAAGCCAATTGTAGCATCATTACCCACGATTTGTGTTGCAATCATGGTAAGCGCTTCACTTTGGGTCGGATTGACTTTACCTGGCATGATGGAGCTGCCCGGCTCGTTTTCCGGAATGGCAATTTCGCCGATTCCGCTTCTAGGACCACTTGCCAGCCATCTGACATCGTTCGCAATTTTCATTAAATCCGCTGCCAATGCTTTCAAAGCACCGTGTGCGTAGACGATTTCGTTATGGCTAGTCAATGCATGGAACTTATTATCAGATGTGACGAAAGGATATCCTGTATCCGCTGCAATTTGTTTGGCAGAAAGTCCCGGGAATTCTTTCTTTGTATTGATTCCGGTTCCTACAGCCGTTCCGCCTAGAGCAAGGTTCAATAATTTTTGGCTGCTTTCCTCAATCATCGCCAAATCTTTATCGAGCATCGCTTTCCAACCGGAAATTTCTTGTCCTAATGTTAATGGTGTAGCATCTTGAAGATGTGTCCGGCCGATTTTCACGACATCCCAAAATTCTTTTTCTTTTGTATCGAATGTATCACGAAGTGCTTTGATGGCAGGAACCAATTTTTCAGCGACTTCCATAAAGGCTGCAATATGCATGGCGGTCGGGAAAGTATCATTTGAGCTTTGTGCCTTGTTAACATCATCATTCGGGTGAAGGGTTTCTGATTCACCATTTTCTTTTAACCATTCATTCCCTTTGTTAGCGACCACTTCATTCACGTTCATATTGCTTTGCGTACCGCTTCCCGTTTGCCAAACTACAAGCGGGAAATGTTCATCAAGCGTACCTTCAAGGATTTCACCGCAAATCTTGACGATGGCATTCTTTTTAACTTCGGAAAGATCACCAAGATCATGGTTCACCTTTGCAGCAGCTTGTTTAACATATGCAAATGCACGAACTAATTCAATCGGCATTTTTTCGTTACCGATTTTGAAATTGTTACGGCTTCTCTCAGTTTGTGCTCCCCAATATTTATCAGCAGGAACTTTCACTTCACCCATCGTATCTCGTTCGATTCTGTATTCCATGTGTTCTCCTCCTATGTTTGCACTATTCATTGAAGACTTTTTGCATATGAAATGAATAATGTCGGATTATTCTTTCTCTCCATACATTGTACAAACTTTATTATTTTAAAGCAAAAATATCCGGCTGACCCTTTCCATATTTCTGAAAAACCTTTGGCCATTCATGTTTATACGAAGATTCGGATATTCTTTTTTGACACATAAAATGTAGATACCGCTAGGCTCCAATTGACTTGGCCATGAACATCAAAATATCATCACTCCCAAAATGCCCTTGACAGTATTTTGTATATATAGTAAATTCAAAAGAAATTGAATAATCTAAACTCTTATCGAGAGAGGTAGAGGGAATGGCCCGATGACACCTCAGCAACCTTCATTTGTTTCAAACCAATGAAAAGGTGCTAATTCCACAAGTTTATGAACTTGGAAGATAAGAAGAATGACTCGTCCCTACTTAATCAAAGTCTTCTTCTTAAAGAAGACTTTTTTTTATTTTATTTAACTCAAAGGAGCAGTGAAAACCATGTATAAAACTGAAACATATCTTGCTCAATTAGGAAATCGCAGCGAAACGGCGACAGGAACAGTCAATCCACCGGTATACTTTTCAACAGCTTTTCGCCACGAAGGAATTGGCCAATCGACGGGATTCGACTACACAAGGACAGGTAACCCAACACGCCAGCTATTGGAGCGATCCATCGCCGATCTGGAAAAAGGCGACCAAGGTTATGCCTGCAGTTCAGGAATGGCCGCCATCTCCACTATACTCGCCCTTTTTAAATCCGGGGATGCATGGATTGTCAGCGAAGATCTTTATGGCGGTACATATCGTCTGTTAGAACAAGGCTTTAAAAAATGGGGATTGCAGTGTGACTATGTAAACACTTGTTGTTTGGAGGATATCGAAAAAGCCATCACTCCTCACACGAAAGCCATCTTCATCGAAACTCCCACTAACCCTCTTATGCAGCAAACGGATATTAGCGCCGTTGCCGCATTGGCTAAACGATATGGTTTATTGTTAATCGTTGATAACACTTTTTACACGCCTCTTATTCAACAACCCATCCTGCTTGGAGCGGATATTGTGATTCACAGTGCAACCAAGTATCTCGGTGGTCATAATGATGTGCTCGCCGGACTGATCGTTGCTAGCGGCGCTGAATTATGTGATGCACTTGCCTTCCACCATAATGGTACTGGAGCTGTCTTGAGCCCATTCGATTCTTGGCTGTTGATGCGCGGAATGAAAACCCTGGCATTACGGATGGAGCGTCATGAAAAGAATGCCAAGATACTTGTAGATTATTTATCGGAGCATGATTGTGTTACGGACGTATTGTATCCAGGCAGAGGCGGCATGATTTCATTCCGTATCATTGAGGAAGCGGCGGTCAACCCATTTTTACAATCGCTCTCATTAATTTCTTTTGCAGAAAGCCTTGGAGGGGTTGAAAGCTTCATCACCTATCCTGCCACACAAACACATGCCGATATACCGCTTGAAGTCAGAACGGCAAACGGGGTTTGTAATCGCCTGCTCCGCTTCTCCGTTGGCATCGAGGATAGCGATGATTTGATTGGTGACTTGCAGCAAGCATTCGCACATGTAAAAAGGGAGGCACTACGATGACAGATCATGAGTTTAGCTTTGAAACGAAATTACTTCATAATCAACATAAATTCGATCCGGCAACGGGCGGTGTGAGCGTCCCCATTCAGCATGCATCGACTTTCCATCAATCCGATATCGACCAATTCGGGAAATATGACTACAGCAGAAGCGGGAACCCAACTCGCGAAGCACTTGAAGATATCATTGCCGAACTTGAGGAAGGCACTCACGGCTTTGCCTTTTCATCAGGTATGGCTGCCATTTCAACAGCCTTCCTGCTATTGTCTGCCGGGGATCATATCGTCATTTCCGAAGATGTGTACGGCGGAACGTTCAGGATGGTCACAAGCGTATTGACCCGTTTTAATATTGAGCATACCTTCGTTGACATGACGGACCTTGAAAGCGTCAAAGCCGCCGTTCAGCCAAATACCAGGGCCATATACATCGAAACGCCTTCAAACCCGTTACTTAAAGTGACCGATATCCAAGCCGTATGTGATATCGCAAAAAAAGCCGGTGCCTTAAGTTTTGTTGATAACACATTCTTGACCCCGGCATTACAAAAACCATTGAATCTGGGCGCTGATGTTGTCCTTCATAGCGCGACGAAGTTTTTATCCGGTCATAGTGATGTGGTAGCTGGGCTTGCGGTAGTGAAAGATCCGGAATTGGCGGCAAGACTCGGTTCCCTCCAAAACTCCTTTGGAGCAGTCCTTGGTGTCCAGGATGCCTGGCTTGTAATGAGAGGTTTGAAAACCTTATCAGTTAGAATGGAACATTCACAAAAAGGGGCAGAAAAAATTGCAGCCTACCTAAAGGAGCAGCCCTTGGTGAAAAATGTGTATTATCCCGGCTTAGCGGATCATCCACAGCACGCCATCCAGAAAGGCCAGTCACTTGGAGCGGGGGCGGTCCTATCATTTGAATTGGAAAGTGAGGAAATCTTCCGTTCCTTCGTGAACACTGTCGAGCTCCCAGTTTTTGCCGTAAGCCTAGGAGCGGTCGAATCTATATTATCCTACCCGGCCAAAATGTCCCATGCTGCCATGCCTGCTGATGAAAGGGTAAAGCGGGGCATCACGAACAGCTTACTCCGTCTCTCTGTCGGACTGGAAAATCCGGACGATATAATCAAGGACTTCGATGCAGCCCTCGTCAATATTGCCAAAGGGGAAGCAATTGCTGCAAAATGAATAAAGGATGGGTGCCCACATATATTATGGGCACCCTTTTCCCTTGCATCATTATTAATCGTTTTCAACCCAATCATAAAAAAAGACCATCGATTTCCCGATGGCCTGACTCTCATTTCTTCATATTATATTTATCCAGGAAGCGATCCACCCGTCCGCCTTTTTCAGCAAACTTCTGCTTTCCGGTATAAAAAGGGTGCGTATCCGAGCTGATTTCCACTTTTAATAATGGATATGTTTGGCCGTCTTCCCAAACGATCGTTTCATTGGACGTCTTCGTGGAACCTGTCAAAAATTTATACCCACTGTTGGTATCCATGAACACCACTTGTTGATAATCGGGATGAATTTCTTGTTTCACTATTATCACCTCATTGTCAGTATAGGTATATCTTAAACGTAATGATTACTATTATCAATCATTATGCTTGAAGGTACCAATAGTCGGTACCCTTTCATTATAGTTTAATCTTGATGATCCAACCTTATTCAATCGTCAGCCAGCCATGCCTTTATGCGGACCAGCCTGCAGTTCATACATTTGATGGTACTTCCCTTTTAGTTCCATTAATTCCTCATGTGTACCTTGCTCAGCAATCCGCCCTTTATCCAGTACAAGAATTTGGTCGGCATTTTTTATCGTGGAAAGTCTATGTGCAATGATGAAGGTCGTTCTCCCTTTTTTCAGCACTTCCATACCTTCCTGGATAATCGCCTCGGTTTCGGTGTCGATGCTTGCTGTCGCTTCATCCAAAATCAATATGGCCGGATTGAATGCAAGGGCACGGGCAAAAGAGATTAGCTGCCGCTGTCCGGAAGACAGCGTTCCGCCCTTTTCGATCACGGGTTCGTCAAGCCCTAAAGGAAGATGCTTCAGCACTTTGTCCCCCCCGACATCTCTTAATGCTTTTTCAACCATTTCCCTTGTGATGCCTTTATGATCCAGACTGATATTGGAGGCGATCGTGCCAGTAAATAAATAAGGATCCTGAAGGACGATCCCCATATGCTCCCTAAGCGTCTGATGGGGGATATCCAATATATTTCTGCCATCGATTTTAATTTGTCCTTCACTGCTGTCATAAAAGCGGAACAATAAATTCATTATGGAACTTTTTCCTGACCCGGTATGGCCAACTAAAGCGACCGTTTCCCCTTGTTTAGCGGAGAAGGAAATGTCCCTTAACACATATTCTTTATCCTTATAACCAAAAGAAACATTTTCGAATTGTACGTTTCCTTTGTATCTGGATATGTTTTCATCGCTGACTGCCAATCCCTGCTCATCCAATAAGCTGAACGTCCTCTCCCCTGCAACGAGCGCCTGTTCAAGATTAGCGAACTGATTGACGATTCCATGAAGCGGATGTAGCAGGCGGCTGATCAAATCAACAATTGCATACATCATCCCTAAGGAAATGGCCGAACTCGCTGTAAGGGAAATCCCTCCGAAATACCAGACGAATGCCATTAGCGCCACAACCTTAATGACGCCAATCAAGTTTCCACCCGTCAACGAGTTCAAATGGAGCATTTTATTTTGATAGGAATAATGCTCCCGGTTCAGATTTTCAAAAGATTGCTTCGTCTCCTTTTCACGTCCAAATGCCTGAATGATACTCATTCCAGAAATGGATTCATTGATCATCCCATTAATATCGCTGACCCGTTCCCGAATGATGTGATTATATTTCGAGGCGAATTTACGGTATACCATCGTCCAGATAACGATGATCGGAATAAGTAGAAGGCCTATGGTACCGACTCGTGGATCCAGAATAAACAAAGCAATTAGAACACCGAAAATATTAATTGTACTCGAGAAGAAGTTGGCGAGCACGGTTACATATAATTCCCGGATCGCTTCCGTATCATTAGTGACCCTGGCTACAACTTTACCCGCTGGCATATTATCGAAATAACGTATCGGCAAACGGGATATATGCGTAAAAATATTATTTCGCATCTTCTGTATGATTCGGTTCGCCGCTTTCTGCAAATAAAAACTCTGCCCATATTGAAAAATGGAGGAAAGGATGACGAGACTAAAATAAAAAGCCACAAGCTTAATGATCCGCGGGATTTCCGGTTGATAAAATCCCATCACTTCCTGACTCGTCAATTTCACTGCTTGCACACGTTGCTCTTTCCCGTCTTTCTTGATGATCAATGATTGGTCCTCCAAGGTTCTGCGCCCATCGATAGGGACAGCTTCATTTACGAAGACAAATTGATTGCCAACCTGCAGAATATGGACTTCCCCGCCTTTCTTCTCACCTTTTGCAAAGTAATCAGCCCGTTTATACCATTTTCCATCATACTTAACTGCATCTTTCCCTTTACCTGCTTCATACCAGGAAGATTCAATGCCAAGTATATGTGAATCGATGATTCTCTTGGCAACGAAAGGTCCCGTTAAATCGGCCGCTACCGAAAGTGCAAGCATGATCAGGGCGCCAATGATCAATTTTTTATAAAGGGCAGCATAATTAAAAAGTTTCTTTACGACCCTCATGCCTTCACCTCCTTCCCTTCGTCAACCTGCTGTCGTTCATATTGCTCCCTATACCAGCCATCATTTTGCAGTAAATCCGCGTGAGTCCCCTCTTCGATGATCTTTCCGCTGTCCAACACGATAATCCTGTCCGCGTGCTGAACGGCCGATAAGCGGTGGGTTGTGATGATGGTCGTTTTCCCTGCCCGTTCATTTTGGATATTTTCGATGATCGTCGTTTCCGTTTTTGCATCGACAGCGGATAAGGAATCATCCAATATAAGGATTTCCGGATTTTTGATCAATGCCCTGGCAATCGAGATCCTCTGCTTTTGCCCACCGGATAGAGCGACACCCTTCTCACCGACGAGTGTCTCAAGACGGTTTGGCAGCATCATTAAGTCCTTCTCAAAATCAGCAAGCCGGATAGCTTCAGCCAGTTCATCTTCCGTTGCATCCATTTTACCGAATAAGATATTTTCCCTAACAGTCTTCGAGAATAAAAAATGGTCCTGTGGAACATATCCGATCCATTTACGAATATCTTCAAGGTGCAGTTGCTCCAGCGGCATGCCTGCAAAGGCGATTTCACCTGTTCCTAAAGGATATTCCCGCAGCAATTGCTTCACGAATGTCGTTTTTCCACTACCTGTTTTCCCCACTATCCCCAATGTTTGACCGCGCTCAAGCTGAACGGAAATATCGGATAGATTCACAACCGTTGAGGAAGGGTATGTAAAATGCACTGAATTGAATTGGATATTCCCCGGATTCGTAATACTCTCCAGTCCCATTGAATTCTTCACATCCGCTTCATACGAAAGGGTATCCTGAACACGGTCTAGCGAAGCATTTCCCCTCTGCATGACATTGATCAGTTCTCCCACCGCAATCATCGGCCAGATTAACATGCCTAGGTACACATTGAACGAAACAAGTCCGCCAAGCGTTATGGCCTGTTGAAACACAAGATAAGCCCCATAGCCCAATCCGATTAAATAACTGATGCCGATGATAATGCTGATCGTCGGATCGAAGAGGGCGTCAATCCTTGCCACTGCCAGATTTTTGCGATATACATCCTCGGTCATTTCCTTAAACCGCTTTTCATCTTCCCGTTCCTGGACATAGGCCCGGATAACACGGACACCTGAAATGGATTCCAGGACCTTGTCATTTAAAGTACCAAAGGCTGCTTGTGCATCCGTAAAACGTTTGTAAATTTTCTTCACGTAAATTTGCATCATCACTGCCATGATCGGAAGCGGCAACACCGCCGCAATCGTCAACTGCCAGCTGATCGTGGCTCCCATCATGACCACTACCGTAATGGTGAAAAGCACCGCGTCAACGAGGGTCAATATCCCGAAACCAGCTGTGAGGGATATTGCCTTCAAATCATTGGTTGCCCTTGCCATTAAATCCCCTGTACGGTTTTTTTCATAAAAGCTCGGCGTCATTTTCAGCAAATGTCCCATAAATCCAGACCTTAGTTTTCGTTCGACCAAATTTCCACCGCCGAATAACAGATAACTCCATAAGTAACCAAATAGGTAACTGCCGATCAGTACCAAGAGCAAATAAATAACGTATTTCATGACCCCTTCCTGCGTAATGCTGCCATTGTTCATATCATCGATCGCATTCCCGACAAGTTTTGGCGGGATAACCTCCAAGATATTCACTAGACATAGAAATAAAATCGCCAAGGTGTACCGCTGCCACTGTTCTTTAAAGAACCAGGACAGCTTTTTAAAAATCGCAAACATGAATTCCCCTCCCTTTTGGTCAAACCTTTCACTCGCTAACCGCTTTCTGGATCTCCCGGCTGCAATAAGATTTCCAATGTCTTTTGTCTCATTAAAAATTCCTCCTATCATTTATATGGAAAGGGTGCTAATGCACCTGGATCCCAAATGCCAAAAAGCCCCCGCCAATTAGCGGAAGCTTTTTTAGATGCGTAATAACACATATAAAAGCGCAGGCCGCGAAAATTCCACAACCTGCGCTTTAAAATCATGAATGGAAACGAGGAATCCTATGTCTGGAAAGACAAGGTCTCAGGGCAGGCGGACGTATGATATTCGATTGTGACATCACTTTGCTTAACTGATTTAGTCATGACGTTCGCCTCCTTTTTCATTAATTAATGGTAATTTTTAACTTATTTTTAAAGATTACTACGTTTGCATATTTTTGTCAATTGTGACTTTTCTAGATTATTGATTGATAATCCTTTATTCTAATAAGAATGACGCAACCTAAGGAGGTTCAGCATATGCAATGGAGAAAATATATACTCCTGGCGGTTCCCTTTTTATTATCAGCCATTTTCATCTTATTTGCCGTCCCGATCGAATATAGATTTTTATCCTTCATTCCCGTGTTTCTTTTCTGGATCGTTTATTATATTTTATTGTACCGGGAAAAGAAGAAAAAAAAATGACATCATCTTGGGGGCATTGCAAATGCAACGCCCCTTTCTTGACTGCTCTGCATATAATGATCGAAAAACATTCGTGGTGAAATGTATGCTCTCCCAATATTTTCAAAAGCTGTTGGGTAAACACCCTGCCAAAACAAAACCGATCATCGATGCTGAAAGATATGACACACTAAAATCGCGTTTACAAAAAGAGCTCTTTCAGCCTTTTGATGAGTCAAAAGCTTTTTTCCCTAAGGAAGCCGCTCTGATAAAAAGCATTCGGACCGAGACGGCTGCCTTGAACCGGAACAATATCACAAGAACACAAGCCTATCTTGCCTTTTACAATCGTAATCCAGAGGTCCATTGGGCCTTTTTAGCACATATGGTTTCGAGGAATGGAGGATACCATATGACTGACCTGAAAAGTTCAGCCATGACCCATCTCCTTGACCGAGCGGAACGGCAGAAATTTTTCCTGTTCCTTGAGCGCGCCAATTCAGCCATATTTGCAGATGCCTTCCCCCAGCTTCTTTTATATGAGCATTCTAAACAAAAAGAACTTCCGCTAAGAAGGTATTTACCGGTATTCCGCATTTCAAGATTCATGGCCCCGATTTGGGAATCTTTCATCGAAGAGCCCCATTCACCCCTTTTGACAACGGCCCTCATCATTAATGAACAAAGAATGCTTCAGGAAAGGATCTTAAAGCGCACCCGTCATGGTGAAATCCTCCGCAGGCTTGATTTTCAGCTTCAGGAATACTTAGGCTTCATGAAAGTGATTTTTCCCTATGAAAACAAGCAAAAAGGACTTCATAACTTGACAGGCCTTACCATCGAACGCTTTGCCGACCCGAAACAGCGTATTGAAACGGGGAAATTATTATATGGGCTTCTTTTTCAGCATCCGGCGGTTTTTCGCGGTGTTGGCCAATTTACAAAAGAGATTCCCCATACCGGTTCCAGAGAGGATTACTGGGGAAGCATATATACCTCTGCTGGATCCACGTCAAAAGATGATAAAATCTACAGCCCCACTCTTCATGATGCATGGGAAGATCAACTATTCTTTCCTCCCCATTCCTTTGATTGGTTCACGAATGAAAGCTTCATGGAAGATTTACGAAGCCTACCGATCATTAAAAAGGCTGACCTGACCAACGAGGTGCTCGAAAATGTCAGGCAGCTCAAAACCCTTAACGAAATGAAAGCCATTTTCTAGCATGAAGCCTCTTACTTTGAATATCCCATCCCCCATTTGGCAAGAATGGTTAACAAAAAGAATGGGTGAATCAAATGAGAGGCATTGTACTATTGAATCCCAATTACAAAATCGGGGATTTACATACGGATGAAAGCTTTGCAATCCAAAAAATCGTGACAAACAGGTATATGGAAGAGAAGAATATTTCCCCGGTCATACTCAATCCGTATCAAATCCACCCTTATTACACCATCCCACATGAGCTTCTATCCAATTTACAGAGTAAAAAAACGGGGCAAATCGATTGCCTTGTGCTTCACTCCCTAGAAACGATTGAACGGTTCAACTATATTTACCCTGAAAAATGGCTTGAACTATGCGGATATTTCAAAGAGATTATCTGTGTCACGACCCAAACTCCCGTTAGGAAATATGAAGCAAAATAATGCTTATCATGGTACTTAAGTCATTGTGAATGGATTCTAAGGTTTAAAATCATTAAACGTTCATGTACAAGACTTCTTTCCAAGTACCTTGGTTTATGTTCCCCTTTTTTATATGAGCGCCCCATACATACATCCCTCCTCATGATTGCCGCTGTTCCGCTTCTCCCTCTCTTTATCTATTAAATCCCTTCAGACTCATTGGCCATTATATATATATCAATTTTCCCAATTGTAAGATTACTAGGAATTATATAACTTCAAAACAATCTTTTGGAAATATAGATAAATTTACGGATAAAGCATAGAAAAATAAGTTAATTTTATATATCATTGGAGATAGGAATTTTCTTATTTTTTACTTTTACTAGAAAGGAATGTTAATGATGGCCAAAGAAAAAAAGAAAAAAACCCCAATTCCTTTCCGACTGAACTTTATGTTCTTTTTAATATTCATTTTATTTTCAAGCTTAATAATCCGGCTTGGAATCGTCCAAATCGTGTATGGGGATGATTACCTCCGCGAAGTCGACCGAACGGAAAACGATGTGGCCAATACCCCCGTTCCCCGTGGCAAGATGTATGACCGTAACTTGAATCCGGTCGTTGATAATGAGCCGCGTAATGCGATCACCTATACGAAATACCCGAATACGAAAACGGCCGATATGGTGAAGACGGCAGAGGTCCTTGCTACCTTGATAGAAAAGGATACCAAAAAGGTAACCCTTCCGGATAAAAAGGATTTTTGGATTTTAAAGCATCCGAAAGAAGCCGAAGCCTTGATCACCAAGGCCGAGAGGAAGAAAGTCATCGAAAAGAAATTGGAGCAAAAAGATTTATACAAACTTCAAATGGAGCGGGTAACCGATGGGAATATCAAGGAATTCTCCAAAGATGAATTGGAAGTGATCGCCATCTTTAGGGAATTCAATAGCGGCTATGCCCTCGCACCGTCGATCGTGAAGAATAAAGATGTCACCACTAAGGAATTCGCCAGGGTCAGTGAACATTTGGATGAAATGCCAGGCGTGGATGTAACGACGGATTGGGAAAGGACCTATAAGTATGATGAGACCCTCCGCTCGGTTCTTGGCAAGGTCTCTTCTTCCGAAGAAGGCATTCCCAGTGAAAATATTGACTATTATCTGGCACGCGACTATACCAGGAATGACCGGGTCGGAAAAAGTTATATCGAAAAACAATATGAAGATGTCCTGCGCGGTCAAAAGACGCGGATTGAAAATGTGCTGAGCAAAGGGGAAGTCATCAAAACGAATACCCTCACTGAAGGGCAAAGCGGAAAAGACTTGGTCCTTACAATTGATATGGAGCTGCAGCAGCAGGTTGAAAAAATCATCGAGAGAGAATTGTCGAAATCGAAAGCTAAAGGAAATACCTACTTATTGGATCGTGCCTTCGTCGTTTTAATGGACCCGAATACAGGCGAGGTGCTCACGATGGCCGGCAGGCAATACGGCCGTAACAGTAAAACCGGGTTGACCGAAATGAACGATTTTGCCCTTGGAAACATTACGACCTCGTATACGATGGGATCATCTGTTAAAGGAGCCACTGTCTACACGGGCTTTCAGACAGGAGCCATCGCACCAGGGTCAGCTTTTTTTGACAGAAAACTCCTTTTAGCAGGGGCCCCTAAGAAAGGATCTTATAGTGATTTGGGTTATGTAACCGATGTCTCCGCGTTAAAGAAATCGTCGAATGTCTATATGTTCATGACGGCAATCAAAATTGCCGGCGGTCATTATATCCCTAACCGGCCGTTAGGAATCAACCGGGAAGCTTATTCAATCATGCGGAATCATTATGCCCAATTTGGATTGGGTGTCCGCACAGGCATCGACCTGCCAAATGAATCCGTAGGGTTTAAAGGCGTCGACATGTCTACAGATGGATTGCTGCTGGATTTATCGATTGGCCAGTATGATACATATACACCCATGCAATTGGCACAGTACGTTTCGACGATTGCAAATGGCGGAAAAAGGCTTGAGCCCCATATGGTCAGGGAAATCAGGAATCCATCCAACGAACACAATGAATTGGGCAGCGTCTTTAAAACGATGAGTCCCAAAGTGTTAAACGATTTAGGCGGGAAAGACGTTTGGATCCAGCGTGTCCAGGAAGGATTCAGGCAGGTCGCACAGGAGCCAGGCGGGACGGCATATAAATATTTCGGCGGGAAGTCCTACCGTGCGGCAGCAAAAACGGGCACTGCCGAGGCCTTTTACGACGGACCGCGGAGGAATCAATATAGCGCGCCAGTCCCGACTATCAATTTGACGCTTGTAGGTTATGCACCTCACAATAATCCGGAAGTGGCATTCTCTGTCGTCGTGCCATGGGTGTATCAAGGCCAGCCCTCTGATGATATTAACAAACGCATCGGGCGGGACGTAATGGACGCCTACTTTAAATTGAAGGAAAAAAGAGCAAAAGGTGAATCTGATGCAGATAAAGAAGTAGAAAGCACTCATTGATGAATACAAAAAAGGCCTGCTCGATTACGAGCAGGCCTTTTTTGATGCTCCATTTATTCCAGCTTTTGAACGAATTCCTTATAAAGGGCCCTAAGTGCATCTCCCCTGCTGATGATGCCGACGACTTTATCATTTTTGTCCACGACGGGGATTTTCTTGAAATGATGCTTGGACAGGACCTTTATCAGTTCATCTAACGGGTCTTCGGGAGATAGCTTTGTAATCCTTTTATTTTTAATGATTTGTGAGACTTTATCATTCATTTTGGATGTAACCTTTTCATCCAATTCTTCACCGGGAAGGACCGTAATGTAGGTGAAATACCCCATGATGGCTTCCTCTGCAGGTGTCAAGTAACGAAGGATATCCCCGTCCGTCACCATTCCCAATAACTTATCATGTTCATCGACAACGGGGACCCCGCCCACTTTATTTTCGATTAAGATCCGCAGAATTTCCTTTAATGTAAAATCAGGACGGGCTACAAAGACTTCCCTTATCATGAAATCCTTAACTAACATATTACCACCCCTTTTTTAAGTTTGTACGTTCTGTATTCATCCCTCCCCTATTAATGCCCTTACTTACTCTATTTAAAAACCCTTGCCGCCTGAACTGCCTTTTTCCAGCCATCATATAAATCCTTCCGTTCCTGTTCTTCCATCTCGGGTTCGAATTTCTTATCGACTGCCCATAGCTTTGAAATCTCTTCCTGATCTTCCCAATATCCGACAGCGAGCCCAGCCAAATACGCCGCTCCTAACGCTGTCGTTTCACTAATGATGGGCCTTTCGACTGGTACATTCAGGAGGCCGCTTTGAAATTCCATCAAGAAGTTGTTTTTGACAACCCCGCCATCGACCCTCAGTACCTTTAGGTTAATCCCCGAATCGACTTCCATGGCCTTAAGGACATCTTTTGTCTGGTAGGCCAATGCTTCCAATGTTGCCCGGACGAAATGCTCCTTCGATGTCCCCCTTGTCAGACCGAATACAGCTCCCCTGACATCACTATCCCAATAAGGGGTGCCTAATCCAACAAATGCGGGAACTACATAGACACCATCGGCTGAAGTGACCCGTAAAGCATACTTTTCACTGTCTTTCGGATCATGCAAGAGTTTCAGCCCATCCCTTAACCATTGTATGGCCGAACCTGCAACAAAAATACTTCCTTCCAAGGCATATTCGACTTTTCCATTCAGCCCCCATGCAATCGTGGTCAACAGGCCATGCTCTGATTTCACTGCCTTTTCGCCTGTATTCATCAGCATGAAGCATCCGGTACCATACGTATTCTTAGCGCTTCCTTTTTCAAAGCATTCTTGGCCGAACAAAGCAGCCTGTTGATCTCCCGCTGCTCCGGCAATCGGAATTTCGTGCCCAAAGAAATGGTGTGGCGCTGTTTTCCCGTATATCTCCGATGAAGAGCGAACATCCGGAAGCATCGATCGCGGCACTTGCAGGATTTCCAGCAGCTCTTCGTCCCACTTCAGGTCATGAATGTTATACATCAACGTCCTTGAAGCATTCGAATAATCGGTTATATGTGCTTTACCACCCGAAAGTTTCCATATTAGCCACGTATCGATCGTACCAAACAATAAGTCTCCGTTTTCAGCCTTTTCCCGTGCCCCATCTACATGGTCGAGAATCCATTTCACCTTTGTACCGGAAAAATATGCATCAATCAACAAACCGGTTTTCTGCAAAAATAAGTCATCGAGGCCATCAGCCTTCAATTGCGTACAAATTTCGCTTGTCTGCCGGGATTGCCAGACGATGGCATGATGAATCGGCTGTCCTGTTTCCTTATCCCACACCACGGTCGTCTCGCGTTGATTCGTTATGCCAATTCCAGCGATCTGGTCAGGCTTTACATTCATTTCCGATAGACAGGAAGCGATTACCGATAGGATGGAACCCCAAATTTCATTGGCGTTATGCTCCACCCATCCTGGATTCGGGAAATATTGGGTGAATTCCTTTTGGGCAATATGCAAAACTTCCCCGCTTTTATTAAATAAAATGGCCCGGGAACTTGTCGTTCCCTGGTCCAATGATAATATGTAAGTCTCCACGGCTGTCTCCTCCTGCACTTAAGAAAAGGTTCATTTCAACTTAAGTGTCATGCTGTTTTTTCTTTCTTCATTTTACTAGATATACCCTTGAAAACAAAAAATATATAAATTACAGCAGTAAACTGAAAAATATTGGCAGGTTAAGAGTTTATCTTTTACAATTAAAATAAGCGGATGGGAGGAATGGAAATTGAATAATCATGAAATAGATTTTAAGTTATATGGAGATGACATGCAGTTTGTTGAAGTGGAATTGGACCCTCAGGAAACGGTGATTGCCGAAGCTGGAAGTTTAATGATGATGGAAGATCAAATCAAGATGGAAACCATCTTTGGTGATGGGTCTTCGAATGGTGACAGCGGTATGATGGGTAAGCTATTCGGTGCCGGGAAACGGCTCCTTACTGGTGAGAGTCTTTTCATGACGGCATTTACGAATGAAGGACGAGATAAAAAACACGTTTCATTCGCCTCGCCTTATCCAGGGAAAATCATCCCGATGGATTTAAGCGAGCTAGGCGGGAAAATCATTTGTCAAAAGGACGCTTTCCTGGCGGCTGCAAAAGGCGTTTCGGTCGGAATTGAGTTTCAGAGAAAAATAGGGGCAGGCTTCTTTGGCGGTGAAGGCTTCATCATGCAAAAACTAGAAGGAGATGGAATGACCTTCGTTCATGCCGGCGGCACGATCCATAAAAAGGAATTGGCAGCAGGAGAGATTTTACGCGTCGATACAGGATGTTTAGTGGCAATGACTAGCGGGGTAGATTATAATATCGAAACTGTAAAAGGCGTGAAAACCGCTTTGTTCGGAGGCGAAGGTTTATTCTTTGCAACATTAAAAGGGCCCGGGACAGTCTGGGTGCAATCTTTGCCATTCAGCCGGCTTGCCAGCCGTGTATTTGCTGCAGCGCCGCAAAATGGAGGATCATCCGAAGAAGGCAGCGTAGCTAGAGGCTTATTCAATTTATTCAACGATAAATAAGAACCGGACCAATGGCTGCCATCCTGGCAGTCATTGATCTCTTTTTGAAAAGGGTGGGTAGCTACATGCAGCTTGTTAAGTGGTCCTACATGAGACGCTATAATATCAGGGCAATTTTTGATCAATTCCCGAATTCGCCTGTCATTTTCCGAAAAATAAGAGATTACCATTTTGTTTATACCGTTCATTGGACAGCTGCCGATCCCCCTATCGGCATAAAAGAGCTTGAAGAAATGGAACAGCTGCTCAACCGTGAGCTCGGTACTGAACTGCAATATCTCTATCGGAAAAAATGAGTTACTCCTCGTACACCATTTTTCTTGTCATGCCTCCATCGACGATAAGATCCTCACCCGTAACGAAATTATTTTCCGTTGCCGTCAAATAAAGACAGGCCCTTGCAATATCTTCCGGTTTGCCAACCCGATTGGAAAAATGCTGCTGGTGATCTTTATCCCTAAGCGATTCATAATCTCCTGTTTCAATCCACCCCGGAGAAATCGAATTGACCGTAATTTTCTCTTTGCCCAAAGAAGCGGCAAGTGCATGTGTCAGTGCTTTGATCCCTCCTTTTGTCGCTGCATAGGATTCCGAATCCGGCTCAGACATCATCGCTCTCGTTGATGCTATATTGATGATTGCACCTCCCATTTCATTTTTCCGCATCGATTCTGCCGCGGCCCGGGAACAGAGGAAAACACTGCGCAAATTCGTATTCATCATATCGTCCCATTCCTCAATCGTCAGATCATAAAGCGATTTGAATAATGCCTTTCCTGCATTATTGATTAATATATCAATGGTCTTATATGTTTTTAGAGTTACATCCATCAAATGTTGAATGTCAGCTTCCTTGCGTACATCCGTTGTAACGAACATGGCTTCATGACCGTTACTTTTGAGCTCTTCCACATACAGAAGACCTTCCCGCTCGTCCAAATCAGCGAGAACGACTGAAGCGCCGCTTTCTGCATATCCCTTTGCCACGCCTCTCCCTATCCCATTCGAAGCGCCTGTAACAATCACCGTTTTATTTTTGAAACCCATTATTCCAACCTCACTTTCACAGTTTATTCCCTTATCATCATATCCAATCCGCTTCACTTCAAACAATTTTGACCTATCGAAAAATCCTTCTCCTTATCATCAATAATCACAGGACCCTTATTTTTTTGTAGCTGCCCTAAAGTGATGTATGATAAATAGTACCAACAAGAATGAACCAGAGTGGATGGCATCCGCTATTATCTTTCTTACAGTGTAAAAATTTATATTGGAGGAATGTAAAATGGACTTATTAAAAAATGTGTTTTCATTAGGATTAGGTGCTGCCGCTTCTACAAAAGAGCAAATTGAAAAAGCAGTGGACTCTCTTGTCAAAAAAGGCGATATCAGCAAAGAAGACTCCAAGGTCCTTATTAAGCAATGGGTCGAAAAAGGGGAACAAGCCCAAAAGCAGCTGGATGATTCCGTCAAGGCCAAAGTCAATCAAGCGCTCAATGGCCTAAACTTGGCAACTAAAGAAGAAGTCCAGGAATTGGAGCGCCGTATCGTAATTTTGGAGAAACAGAACCAAAACTTACAACCGTGACAGGAGGTACTTGAATGTTTCGCAAACGACTGAAACACGCACATCGTTACCAGGAAATCATTAATGCCTTCTTGAAAAATGGTTTCGGTTACTTCATCTATCGTTTGGGATTATCCGAGAGCAAAGCGGGATCGAAACTCCAACCCGATGAAAACCTGAACCTCCGCTCAATCGGAGAGCGGCTGCATACGATATTACAAAGCTTGGGACCTACATTCATTAAACTTGGACAGATTGCAAGTACGAGGCGTGATTTCGTTCCTGACGAAATCGTCCGTGAGCTTGAAAAGCTACAGGACCAGGTCACCCCTTTTCCATTTGATAAGGTCCGTAAAATTGTCGAAGCCGAATTGGGTGATTCTTTGGAAAACATTTTTCTGGAATTTAATGAAACCCCACTGGCTACTGCTTCGATTGGACAGGTCCACACGGCACGGCTTCCGTCACAGGAAGTCGTAGCAATCAAAGTGCAGCGCCCCGATATTCTGCCGACGGTGGAAACGGATTTGGAAATTCTCGATGATTTGGCAAGACTTATGGAAGCTCGCATATCTTGGGCAAGACGTTATCAAATCAGAAAAATGATTGATGAATTCGCTAAATCACTCCGTGCAGAACTCGATTATAACTATGAGGGTCGAAACGGGGAAAGGATTGCCAAGCAATTCATCGATGATCAAGGGTTTAAGGTACCAAGGATCCATTGGGAGTTTTCCACAAAAAGGGTCCTGACAATGGATTTCATTCAAGGAATTAAGGTCAATCATTATAAACAGCTTGATGATGAAGGTTATGATCGCCGGCAAATCGCGGAAAGATTAGCGAACTCCATGCTTCATCAAATATTGATCGATGGCTTTTATCACGGCGATCCCCACCCAGGCAATATCATCATTTTGCCAGGGAATGTAGTCGCACTCATGGATTTTGGAATGGTGGGACGTCTGGAGGAAGAAACGAAGTATCAGTTCGCCTCACTTGTCATCAATCTGAAACGCGGAAGCACCAATGGATTGATCAAGACACTTTCAGATATGGGCCTCCTAACGGACGAAATCGATATGGCACCATTAAGGGGGGATATTGATGAACTGAGAAATAAATATTATGATATCCCATTGAGCCAAATCAGCTTAGGCGGAGCAGTCAATGACCTGTTCACCGTTGCCAATCGGCACCAAGTCCAAATCCCTCCCGAATTCACGATGCTCGGAAAGGCTCTGCTTACCATGGAGGCCATTGTCGAAGGGCTAGATCCGAATTTCAGCATCATGAAGGCAGCTGAACCTTTTGGGGAAAGGCTTTTTAAAGAACGCTACAACCCAAAAAACATTGCGAAGAATGCCTGGAATCAATTCATTGAGTCTGCTGAAGCCATTGCCGAACTGCCCAAAGATCTCAAGGAAGTGACAGGTATCATTAAAAAAGGGAAATTGCGGCTCGATATCAACATCCCAGAACTTCAAGTTTTTTTACATAAGCTTGATCAAATCTCGAACCGGCTGTCGTTCAGTATTATCCTGCTTGCATTCAGCATAATCATGGTCGGTCTCATTATCGGCTCTGCAATCGGCGGGGAAACCTTGACCTTATGGAAGATACCGGTTATCGAGATTGGATTTGTCGTTGCAACCCTGATGTTCTTACTTATGCTCTACACCATTTTCAGATCCGGAAAAATGTAAACTTACTAAACTTTGATTTCCACTCCAGACATTCGCTTTCCGAGGGCGGTCCGGAATCCTCCTCGGCGCCCTTTGCGCCTGTCGGGTCTCCCTTGGACTTCGCTTTTCCTACAGGAGTCGTACCTTCCATTTCAATCAACTGGAATGGTATTTAAAGGATTTGCAGGCTGGTCTCATCCCGAATTGATTAAGAATAGTTTATGCTTGCGGCAGAAGGATTGGTGTCAGGCTCGAAAAGTGAGCGGATTTCTAAAACAGGTTTTATGAAGGGAGCCCCCTTTAGTAAGGGGTTCCCTTTTCTTGATTTCATTCATTGGTTATTTATCCGACGTTCATATGAAACGGCATAAGCACTATGGCGAAAATGCAAGATCTGGTCTTCCGAGCACTCGATTCCTTTTGGAATATTGGTTGGATCAAACAATAAAGCATCTTTACACACTTCCAATTTTTTGGAGATCATTAAATGCCCTATCGTGATTACCTGTTTAGCTTCCGACCAAGCTGTAGTCGGATCGTCAGTCGGGTCATTTTCCCCTCCTATTTGGATGTTCAATTTAAAGCCTACTGGACCTTCTTTAAGCCTCTTTTCCATTTCTTCATCCAGATACTCCGGCGAATGCTCGGCCACCTCCCCTTGTTCTAACATACTAAGGCCGGCATCAGGCACCCACTCATACTTGATGGCCTGCCGCCTTTCTTGCTTGTTAATGAAATAGAATGCGTGAATGGAGTAATATTGGCACGTTGAAAAACTGGCTGGAGAACGCATTTCTTTAAGCATTTGCAAGCTCGCCTTGCTTTCAGGGTATTTCAACAGGATTTTTGCAAGATCTTTCAGATTAGGGAAACCTTCCTTTGCAGATTTGAAAAAGCCAGCAATATCAACAAACGCTTGTGGTGTTTTTGCAAAGAATAACGGAATGGTCACAGTAATAAGATCTGACACCTTTCCATTTGGCAAATGAAACTTGACTGCCATGCCCTTTACAGGGGAAATGGCATCAGGATGGCTTGGAATCGGCGAGCTATTTGAAAACCGAATGATCACCGGCACGGCTTCATCCTGAAGATGCGAAGCCACCGTTAATGGGGAAGCTTTTCCGTTTGGGGTAAAAACCCCCTCATAAACATATCCCCTTGCATGCACACGCCGATAACCAGGATGTGTTCCTGCTACATTTTCTATCACATTTACTGCTTCCCTGGCCAGTTCAGGTTTAAAGTCGTCAGTTCCCTCCATGATACCTCACCCTACCCTTTCAGATTATAATCCATTATTACATGTACCCCTTTTACCATTGGCTTATTCTTTCTTGAATCACCGAAAGCATTGATTGAAAAAAAACACCTGGAAATATCCAGGCGCTGTAACCATATGTTATACCTTATGGACACGCGATTTTATCCATTAATTCAAGAACGGTTCAAAATGGTCGGCATATACAGGGACTCTTTTTCTTCCATTATAAAAATACTCATTCCTGTTCCCGCTCCACCTGTGAAAGGATCACATGGGTAACGGTTGCCGCAAAAGGGATGGTCCGATTGATGAATTCCTCCACTTCTTCAAGGCTCTGAGTGTGGATTTTCAGCATAAAGCAAGCCTGCCCGGCAATTCGATAACAAAAATCAACATTCGGCACCTTGGAGATATACTTTTTGAATTTCTCATATTCCCCATTTTTTATCGTTGCTTCCACGATACACTCAATTGGAAAACCGATCTTTTTATGATCAATCTCGGCAACATACCCTTTAATGATCCCGAACGATTCCATTTGCCGTACCCGTTCGGCGACGGTAGGGGCCGAGAGGTTTACTTTCTTTGCCAATTCCCTCATGGAGATTCGGCTATTCAACGTTAATTCGGCAAGGATGCTCTGGTCTTTCTCATCTATTTTCATTTTTAAATTATTCCCCTTCTTCTCTTTACATTCATTCATTATTTAACCGTATTACTTTACAAACGGAATTAAAATCCCTGGATTTTTATATTAGGATTATCTCAAAGGAGAGGTGTTCATGACAAGAATAAAAAAATCATCACAGGGATCCAGTCCATTTCAAAGATTATTTCATTCTGAAGATATTTCGAATAAATGGTCGGATCTCTCAGATTGCATATCTGCAGATGGGAAGCTTTCGAAGAAATTAAAGGAAAACGTCAGAAGGGTGCTTGCATACGGTAATGGCTGCTCATACTGTCAGGCAAAAGGGACTCCACTAAAGCCGGACGATATGAAAGAAAGCTATGCAATCGCATTTGCGGAAGTATTTCTCTTGCAACGTGAAAAAACGGAGGAAAAGTTTTTCCAAGTATTGAAGGAAGTGTTCAATGATGAAGAGATTTCTGAACTATTGGCATTCATTTGTTTTACAACCGCCCAGCAATATTTCGGGGCTCTGATGGATTTATAATAACACCAGAAAAGGAACAGGCCCTCCGCCTCGTTCCTTTCTGTATAAAAACCTAAATTCTAACCCTCATTAGTTTGAACGGTACCCCAACCCTTGCCAGCATCAGTTGAATGACCGCCTAGGATTTCGCACCATGATCCTCCATTTCATTGATCCTTGGAAGAATGGAGCGGGAAGGTACCGGGGATGTCAAAACCACAGATGTATTCAGATGTCCATAGGGTATTAATCGATCTATCAGTAATCTCATGCTGTCCATATCAGCTAAAGCCGCCTTCAAAAAATATCCAACTGTTCCTGTTACACGGTGGCACTCGATAATATCTAAATCATTTTTCACTAATTGCTCAAAATCGGAAACAGGAACCTTAAGTTCACTCACCTGAATGAATACAAGTACACCCCTTCCTATAGCCAAAGGTGAAACCCTTGCGCTGAACCCCTCAATGATCCCCTTTTCTTGCAGGCGGTACATTCGTTCAGAGATGCTAGGTCGACTGAGAGCCAATTTCTTCGATAGTTCACTAATCGTAATGCGTCCATCTTTTTGTAAAAGTTCCAGTAAACTGACATCTATTTCATCCATGAAGCAACCGCCTTTCATAATGAAGGAATATAAGCATATATTTCTTTAAAATGTTGTATGGATAGCGAAAAATACATTCTTTTTTGTATGTAAATTTAACAGTTAATATTCTATCATTAAAATAATCAAATAGAAAAAGAAAATTCAGAATTTACTAAAGGGAGGAACCTGCATTGACCTTTACGAAAATCCCGGTTCGACAAAACATCGAAAGCATTAGCCCATATGTTTCCGGCAAGCCGATTGAAGAAGTGCAACGCGAACTTGGTCTTGAAACGATCGTTAAATTGGCATCCAATGAGAACCCATTCGGTTACTCACCTCTAGCAAAAGAAGCCATGCTTACCGAGATGGAACAAACCTCCTTTTATCCTGAAGGTATGGCGCCTGCATTAGCTGAAAAGCTGGCAAGGAAATTGAATATCAATAAAGATCATATCATTTTAGGCAATGGATCTGATGAAGTGATACGTTTGTTAACACGAACCTATATCCAACAAAATGATGAAGTCATTATGGCTGATGTGACATTTCCGCGGTATGAAACGAATGTAATGATTGACGGCGGCACACCTGTAAAGGTTCCTCTCATCAATGGTGTACATGACCTTCAGGGTATGTATGAAGCCATAACAGAAAAAACAAGAATGATATTTGTCTGTAATCCCAATAATCCGACAGGAACGATCGTTCAAAAAGAAAAGTTACGCTCTTTTATCGAGAAGGTGCCGAAACATATTTTACTGATCGTTGATGAAGCATACTATGAATATGTCGATGATGCAGAGTATTTAGAAACCTTACCACTTCTCAATATGCACTCAAATCTGGTTATCTTACGCACTTTTTCAAAGATTTATGGACTGGCTGCTTTAAGGATTGGATACGGTTTAATGGATGCCTCCATCATACAAGAGCTAGTTAAAGTGAAGGAACCCTTCAATACCAATCGTTTAGCACAGGCTGCTGCATTCGCTTCCCTCGACGACCATCCATTTGTTGAGAAGTGTGTTCGTAAGAATGGGGAAGGAAGAAGATATTTAGAAAACGAACTAAGCAAGATGGGTTTAACATTCTTCCCTTCACATGCCAACTTCTTGATGGTCAAATTGAACCAGCCTGGCAGGGACATTTTTGAGAAGTTATTAATTCAAGGTGTCATCATCCGTTCAGGTCATTTGCTAGGCTATGAAAATACTATCCGCGTGACCATCGGCACTCCGCTTGAAAACGAGAGATTCATAGCATCCTTGCAACATATAATCAATAAAACGTCTGATGCATGACCAACCGAAATGAAGTTGCACAATATCAGTGATTATTAATGAAAGATACGACATGGACACCTTTGCCCATGTCGTATCTTTTACGTGGATTTATTTAGCGATATTCTTTTCTATTATAGGTGTTTCCTGTTTGTCCACACTTTTAAATTTAAAAATCGAAATCGAGATTAAGGCAGCCAGCACAATCAGGCAAGCAATGATACTGATCCGATTCTGTTCACTGAACACGAACGTGACACAAATGATGCTTAAGGTGATTACGGTAAACAAGGTTACATATGGAAATCCCCACAATTTAAAACTCGGGGCTTTGGGATATGAATTACGAAGTTTTAGCTGCGCTAAACAGATGCTGATCCATACAAGTGATACTACAAAACCCGGAAACGCCATTAATAGAGCAAATGCCTTGTCCTGTGCAACGAAAGTAATCATGGAGCCGACGACCAATACAACTGCACTTAATATCAAACTGTACATGGGAACGCCATTTTTTGATACATAAGAGAACGACTTGGGAGCTTCCCCTTCTGCAGCTAAAGAATGCAGCATTCGGGTACACCCATATATTCCAGAGTTAGCGGCTGATAAGACGGCCGTAATCAAAATGAAATTCATGATATGTGCAGATCCCTGAAAACCTGACATTGACAAAACTTGTACAAACGGACTTGCCTGGTCGCTAATTTCGTTCCACGGAATCAAACCGCAGATTACAAGAATCGGTAAGGTGAAGAATAATACGACTCTCCAAATATAGTTTTTAATGACCTTAGGTAAAATGCGTTCTGCATCCTTTGCTTCCGTTACCGTCACCCCTATTAACTCGGAACCGCCATAGGAGAACATGACGATCAGTAAGGCCGAAAAGATGGACATCCACCCATTTGGGAAAAATCCTCCATGCCCTGTGAAGTTTTGCAGATAATTAGATCCGCCGCTTGGGATGACACCAAATAAAATACAGGCTCCCAATATGATGAATAAGATGATCATTGTAATTTTAATGCCAGCAAACCAAAATTCGAATTCACCATAATTTTTGACATTCATCATGTTAATTCCAATGATGAAAGCTGCACACCCTAAACTTAATATCCATAGCGGGATTGCCGGGAGCCAATACTGCAAGAAGCTTCCTGCCACCACTACCTCAATGACACAAACGGACAGCCACATGAAACAATACATCCAGCCTACGATGAAGGAGAAGCGCTTACCGAACGCTTTCTGAACGAAGCCTTTCATATTCGTATTTGGATAGACGATTGCCATCTCCGCTATAGCACCCATGACTACAAGCAGTAATAATCCTGCAAAAATATAAGTGAATATGACTCCTGGCCCTGCTAACGATATGGTTTCGGCACTTCCTTTAAAAATCCCAGTACCTATTGCCCCTCCCATTGCCATCATACTAATATGCCGCGGCAATAATTTCTTTTGCAATGATCCACCATTTGACTCCATTTCATTTGCCTCCTTCATTCCATAATTTCCTCGTATAAATTAAACCCATTTCAATCGTTGAATGGCGAATAGATTTGTTATCTCATCAACCGTTATGGTTTAGGAGTTGAAGGATCCAAAGCTTTATTGAAAACTCTATACTTCCCCAAAGTAAAAATGATATCAATATGCCGATGGTTTTACAAGAGGGAATCATTGCTGGCCAATACGCCCCTGTTTGGTCAAACGCCGGGACAGATTTTCGAAATGGAGTGAATTTACTGATAGCCTTGCCTTTCGGGTACCAATTCCAGGTTTTTGACTCCATTAAGATATAACATTCTAATCGGGGACTACATTGGTAATCCCCATGACTTTACCTTTTCCTATTTATTTACGATGTGAATTGCATGTCCCAAAACTGCCTCAGCCGCTTCCAACCACCCCTCGGTCAAAGTGGGATGAGGATGCATGCTGAGGGCTATATCTTCGACCCGAGCCGCCAGCTCAAGGGCAAGGACCCCTTCACCTATAAGGTTGGAAGCATCAGCACCTACCATATGCATTCCGAGCAATATATGGCTTTTGGCATCCACGATCACTTCTGCAAATCCCTCCGTTTCATTCGTTGCAAGCGCCCTTCCGTTGGCACTGAACGGAAATTTGCCAACCTTGACGCTGTATCCCTGTTGTTCAGCTTCTTCACGGCTTAAACCAACACCAGCTATTTGTGGTTCCGAGAAGATTACATAGGGAACATATGGCGAGTCAACAGCACTTGGCAGCCCCGCTATCACTTCAGCTGCCACGATTCCCTGTTTGGACGCTCGATGGGCAAGAGCAGGACCTGGCGTAGTGTCACCGATGGCAAAAATGTGCGGCACATTTGTACGGCATTCCATATCCACTGCTATATGGCCTTTCTCGCCAACCGTAACTCCAGCCCGATTCAGGCCAATTTCTTCAGTGTTAGGGATCCTGCCAATTGTAACCAGGGTCTTTTCGCTCACGACCGCTTCCGTCCCTTGTTCTTCCGAGGACACAAGAAGATGCACTTGACCATCCACTACACTCGCTTTTTCTACCCGCGAGGATGTTTTGATATTGATCCCAAGCTTCTTGACATTCCGGGTGACCTCCTTTACCAGGTTTTCAGCAACTTGGGGAAGAATGCGATTGTCCATCTCAATGATGGTCACTTTAGTACCTAGCTTTGCAAATGCCATACCCAGCTCGATTCCGATATATCCTCCGCCGATGATCGACAAGCTTGAAGGAACTTCTTTCAGCTGCAAAGATGTTGTTGAATCCAATATATATTCTCCATCGACTTTAATGAAGGATGGAATGAAAGGTCTGGACCCTGTCGCAATAATTGCCTGTTCAAACTTGTAAGTTTCAAAATCGCCATCGGTTTCAACTCCAATGCGGTCATCAGATAAAAAGGTTGCTTGGCCTTTAACCACCGTCACTCCGTTTTCCTTACACAAATGGGCAATACCTTGCCCCAACTGGGATGTGATGCCCGCTTTCCAAGCCTGCCAAACTCCCAAGTCCATAGTGGTTCTTTCCTGAGACAGCCGGATTCCCATTTTCCCTAAATCGTTAAGCCCATGGTATTGATCAGCTGCGTGAATCAATGCTTTTGAAGGTATACAGCCCCGATTAAGGCAAACCCCGCCCAGCTTATCCTTCTCAACCAGCACGACCGATTTTCCTAACTGGCCGAGACGAATAGCCGCAGCATATCCTCCCGGACCTCCTCCAATAATGATAACCTCCGTCTCAACAGCAACTTCCCCTACTACCATTTATCTCATCTCCACAACTAAACGAATTGGATTTTCCAGCAATTCCTTGATTTTATTGGTAAAGTGCACCGCTGTTACCCCATCAATCAAACGATGATCGAAAGAAAGCGACATATTCATCATTAAACGGATAACACCTTCCAAATCGCGAACGACCATACGATGTTCCATTTTATGCAAAGCTAATATGGCCGCTTCCGGATAGTTAATGATCGGGGTCGCGTGCATCCCTCCGATCGGCCCTACATTGCTGATGGTAAATGTACTGCCTGTGATTTGATCTATGCTCAACTTCCCTTCACGGGCTTTGGCTGCCAATTGCCTGATTTCATCAGCAAGTTGGAAAATGGTTTTTTGATCTGCATGTTTTATGACCGGAACAATGAGACCTTCTGTTGTATTCGTCGCAATCCCAATATGATAATAATTCTTCAGGATGATTTCATTGGTTCTTTCATCAAGTGAAGCGTTTAATGTTTTGAACTCCTTTAAGGCGATGACAATGGCTTTAATGAAAAATGGCAAAAAAGTCAATTTTATATCCTTATCATCGGAGTACTCCTTCAATTGATTTTTAAATTCCTTCAATCGGTCCATTTCCAATTCATCTACATGGGTTACATGAGGAATGGTCGAAACGGACTTTACCATATGTTCAGCGATTTTTTTACGAATGCCTTTAAGCGGTATCCGCTCTTCCCGCTCATTTTCCAAACCTTTTGCAAGTACGGCATCCTTCATCGGGGCCATCTCTTGAATAGTTTTGTCATCATGCTGTTTGGCATTTTCCCGTGTAAACGAATTATTTTCTTGAAACTGCTTCAAGTCACTTTCGGTAATTCGCCCAGCTGGACCGGAGCCTTTAACCTTCTCGATATCAATCTTCATTTCCCTGGCCATTTGACGCACGAATGGGGTTGCCAACGCACGCACTGCCTGATGATGCTGTTTAGTCGTAATATGCTCCGGATTTAATTTTACATCACCGGATTGCCCGACTTGGTTTTCTTCTTCCCTAATGCCTGTATCCGGAACTGACACATCGTTCTCTTCCTGAATCGTGAATATAGTGGTTCCCACTTCCACAATATCCCCTTCGGAAAAAAATATTTTCTTAATCACTCCCGCTGCCGGAGCTGTCAATTCCGCATTGACTTTATCCGTTTGCACCTCAACAATGGGTTGGTCCTGTTTTACAGCATCCCCTTCTTTGATGAGCCATTGGATAATTTCCCCTTCATGCATCCCTTCCCCTACATCAGGAAGTTTAAATTCCATCATGCGTCATCCTCCTTCTCCTTCTCCCTTAATCAATTAAAATGATATCGTTTCGACTATTCCTTGTTTTACACGGTCAACAGTCGGTAAATAATGATCTTCTATTGTAAACGGCGGAACCGGTACATCAAATCCTGTTACACGCTTAATCGGCGCTTTCAGGTAAATAAGAGCTTCATCATTAATGATGGAGATAATCTCCGCACCTAATCCGGCAGTCTTGTGGGCTTCATGGACGATTAATGCACGACCTGTCTTTTTAATGGATTGCACGATCGTATCCCTATCTAAAGGGTATAAAGTTCTAAGATCGACCACTTCACATTTCCAGCCTTTTTCTGCTTCAATCTTTTTCGTGGCATTCAAGGCCTCCCTTAACATGGCCCCCCATGCAAAAATGGTCAGATCGCTTCCCTCCTGGACCACTTTTGCTTGACCGATTGGTATTCGGTACATTTCGTCGGGAACTTCTTCCTTAAAAGCCCGATACAATTTAGTCGGTTCCAAAAAAATCACCGGATCTGGATCTTCGAGCGCTGAAATGAGCAGCCCTTTTGCGTCATATGGATTACTGGGTGCAACCACCTTTAAACCAGGAGTATGGGCAAAGAAGGTTTCGACACTTTCGGAATGAAGTTCCGGGCCCCTGATTCCGGCACCATATGGCGTACGAATTACGAGGGGCACCCCAAATTGCCCCCGAGTACGATATCTCATACGGGCAGCATGGGAAACGAGCTGCTCGAATCCCGGATAAATAAAGGCGAGAAACTGGATCTCCACTATGGGCAGCATTCCATTAAGAGCTAAACCAATGGCAGAGCCGATGATTCCGGATTCAGCTAATGGCGTATCCACAACTCGATCATTTCCATACTTCTCATAAAGTCCTTCCGTCGATCGAAAAACACCGCCATTCACCCCAATGTCCTCACCCAAGATCATCACGCGATCATCATGACCCAGCATTTGGTCCAGCGCTTCCGTAATAGCCTGAAGCATCGTTAAATTTTTGCCCATCATTTCTTCCCGCCTTTCTTTAAGAATTGGTTCAATTCCTGCTTCTGTTCCTTTAGATGCCATGACTCCTCGGCATATACATGGTTAAACATTTCGAGCGGGTCGGATTTCGGATACCCTTCGGCCTTTTTAAGGTGAGCATCAATCAGTTCGTTGAATTGCTTTAACACCAATTCTTCCTGTTCTTCATTCCAATGCCCCTCTTTATTCAAATACTTTCTAAGACGTGTAATGGGATCCCTATTTTCCCTCCAGAACGTTGAAATTTCATCCTGATCGCGATATATGTTCGGATTGTCTGCAGTAGTATGGGCGCCATAGCGAAAAGTAATGGCTTCGATTAATGTAGGCCCTTCCCCTTTAAGCGCTCTTTCGACAGCCTCCTTTACAGTCATCCATACTGCAAAAATATCATTTCCATCCACTCGAACCCCATGGATGTCATAAGCAGCAGCCCGCTGGGATATTGTTTTGGATGCCGATTGCTTCTCAAAAGGCACACTGATTGCGTAGCCATTATTTTGGCAGAAAAAGATTGTCGGGGTTTTATATACGCCGGCAAAATTCAGTGCTTCATGAAAGTCCCCTTCAGAAGTCGCTCCATCACCAAAATAGGCTATGCTAACATTCTTTTCGCCTTTAATCTTACTCGCCCAAGCCGTTCCAACTGCATGAAGCATTTGAGTGGCAATTGGAACACTTGGAGGCAATAACCTTTTTCCTTCTGGACAAATCGAACCATCAAAATGTGCCATCCAGTATAGGAAAACACGGTATAATTCCTGTCCATGAATGATTGCTGCTCCATGATCACGGTATGTGGGAAACATCCAGTCCCCTGCCGCCAATGCCAAAGCGCTTCCTGCTTGGGAAGCTTCCTGCCCTTCGAAAGGTGCATAAGTCCCGATCCTGCCTTGGCGCTGGAGATTAATTGATTTTCGGTCAAATGTTCTTAGCAGGAGCATGCTCTCATACATCTTTAACATAAGTGATTTATCGATTTTTCCATCAATCGTTTCAATGATTTCCCCATCTGGAGTCAATACACGAAAAATTTCCGGCTCAACTCCACTTGAATGCGCTTTCATTATTGGGTTTCCCGTCTTTTCCATTTCATTTCTCCCCTTAAGATAGATTTGTTTTGCAAACTTACCTAGGTTTTGAACAGTCATGAAATAACAGCCCAAAATGTTTTTATTGGTCTTTATATCTGTGATTAAATGCTGTTTCATAAACTACATTTCCTTATATAAAAGGATAATACATCCAGGTTTTTAATAATATGTTAAATAGAATGAATTTTTTACATATTACCTTTATTTAGAATATGTTTTCTGATACCTCACCTTCATTTTGAAAATGAGAACCTTTAATGGGGAAATTTCAAATTGATTACCAACAAATTGTGATATGCCCGATAGATTCAGAACCTTCACCCAAAAAGTATCCAGCACAAAAAAGCCCCATTATATAATATATGGGGCTTTTTTGTGCTGGGTACAAACTCCAAGAAATCCAGTTTCATACGGTTTTTATAGAATATTCCAGTTGATCTCAGAAATTCGCTCCCTTTCCGCCGACTGCCTGCCAAACCTCCTCGGCGCAAGCGCCTGTGGGGTCTCGGCTAGCCAGTTTTTCGGCAGGAGTGTCGCATATTTCTTCAATCCATTGAGGATTACGGTAACAAACATGAAGGGTAATCTAGTTTTTACTAAAACAAACGTTCCAGTTGATCCCAGAAATCCGCTCCCTTTCCGCCGACTGTCTGCCAAGTCTCCTCGACGCAAGCGCCTGTGGGGTCTCGGCTAGCCAGTTTTTCGGCAGGAGTGTCGCATATTTCTTCCATCCATAAGTGTTTCATTTGATAAAATAGTAAAAAACAAATCATGGTTTTGGATTAGATCAATGTAATCCCTTTTTGCATTTCAGGATAAATGGTTAGAACTCGCACCGGAAATAGCACCCAAAATTTGAAAAGATCTATTTTTCAAATGTTCCTTTCACGACTGCTTCACCATCTTTGACCATGATCTGCCCCATCGCGATAACACTATTTATTTCTAAAGTTTGTTGATTCATCATGACGATATCGGCGTCCTTACCTACTGAAAGTTGTCCCTTTGCAGAAAGCTTTAAAATTTTTGCCGGGTTTTCCGTCACAACTCGTATGGCATCGGCAATTGTCACTCCATCCTCGAGGACCGCATCGACAACACAATCATATAAGGACATGCATGTACCAATGTTCAAACCGCGAAGGTTGCCGCTTCCATCGAAGTCTGGCAGGCTGGCTTGCCCATCTGAAGTTATGGTGATCTGCCCGATTTCAACACCTTTTTCTAGTGCCATTTTTATTGCAGTACTTGCTTTGACCTCCCCTTCTTCGAGGAATTTCTGGATTGTACTTGTCGTAAAATCTATATACCCCCCTTTTTTTGCATATTCCACCCCTGCATTGAATAAATGCGGATTTCGGTTTATATGTGTAGGGTAGAACTGAGTGATCGGTATTTCCGTTGTCTCGACCACTTCTTCAATTACCTGCAAATGATCTAGACTGTCGCCGACATGAATGTTGACGATACCGCTTTTCCCGGACAACAGACCCCCATTACGCGCCTGCGAGGCCAGTTTAGCGAGTTCAGCTGCAGTCGGCTGCGAAGAACGATGATCTGCAATGGCTATTTCGCCAACACCGATAATTTTATCCACAAGAATCAAATCATCCTCGATCTTACCGGTTAACGTCTTGACTGGAACTTGATACGAACCAGTCTGAACGAAGCAGCTAATTCCTTCTTCTTCAAGCGCTATCGCTTTAGCGAGCAGTGCAGGCATCGTCCTTGTCGTTCCATCTGTGCCGATGACCCCCACCAATGTCGTTATACCCGCTAAAGTGGCATCCGTTAATTGGATTTCAGGTGTCCTCGTTTTAAAGCCCCCTTCCCCGCCTCCGCCGATAATATGTACGTGAGCATCTATAAAACCCGGAGCCACAATTTGACCACTCGCATCAATCACTTTCATTTCAACGAAATTGGCAGGTACATCAATCTTGTCCTCAATGAAGCCAATTTGCTTTCCCACCAAGAGGATATCTTTTTGGCCCATATATTCCGGACCATAAAGCTCCCCATTTTTAATAAGTGTGAGCATTGTTCGTTCCCCCTCCCAAAATTGAAATTTTCAAATAGGTTTCAAAATCTTTCACTCGGGTAAATATACAACATGACCCGCTAACAATTACATAAAAAAGTCCAAACATACTTGTTCATTTTTAAAAGTTGTAGCTGAATTGACATCTTGATTATGCTTTTCCAAAAGTATAAAAACAAAAGGAGTTAACGACATGAATAAAGTGATTTCTTCTGACATTAAAACAAATAAAAGATTATCCCTGCGACAAATCATGAACCTATATCAAGTTACAAAAGAATTTAAAGGGAATATATATTTCATCTGCAACCATAAATTGGTCGATGCCAAGAAACTTTCGACTTTCGTATCCTTTGTGCTCATTCTTCAAGAGTGTGCAACCATGAAAGTCATACTTGAAGGCGAGAATGTACATGCCATGCTTGAAAAAGTACAGGCTATTTGTAAAGAAAATGATGAAAGTGTATTTCATTTCCAATCGAACCAAACCGTAAATATTTGAATTGATTCCAACTACATTTTGAAGAGGGTGTATTTATATGAGAACCATTTTAATGGTGATAGGCGCAATCGTCGTAATCGGTATAATAGCAAATCTCATTTTTTAAGAATGATGAAAGACTGTCAATGATTGACAGTCTTTTTTTGTTGCTTTAATTAAGAAGGGCTTGTTCATGCTCCCAGACTTGAGAATTACCACGGAACCTCCCAGTCCCTCCATTTATTCAAGCCTTCCCGTATTTCATTTCCTTTATCAATCCAATATTGTCTCCTTTTCTCCTCTTCTGCCTTTTCCTGTTGCTCGGCAATAATTGCCTGTTGTTCTGCTATAAGCGGACCGATATCTTGAGCTTTAAAAGATTGAGCAGCCTGATTCTGTAAAGCTTGCGACATTATTTTTTGAAAGATGAGTGCACTTCCCTGACTGCTGTGTGTCGTTAGATAATGTTTTTCGTCCGTCTTATCATATCCTGCCCAAACAGCACCGACCAGCGAAGGTGAATATCCGATGAACCATTGATCTTTAACCCCTGATATTCCTTCGATGGGAACTTGTGTGGAACCTGTTTTACCTGCTATTTCATAACCGGAAACAGCCGCGTTTTTCGCTGTGCCATATTCCACTGTTCCTAGCAGCATGGCATTCATTTTGTCGACGGCGCCTACAGAGGTCACTTTGGTGCTATTCTCTTTCCAGGCGGCAACCTCTTTTCCATCGGCATTTTCTATTCTTACAATGGCATGGGTTTCCATCCGTTCGCCTTCGTTGGCGAAAGCTGAAAAGGCTCCTGCCATCTGCAGCGGGGATACACCTTTCTTCATCCCTCCTAAAGCGATCGACAGGTTTCGATCATCCTTGTCATATGGAATCCCAAACCGCTTAAGTGAATCAAGCCCCTTATCGATGCCAATCTCATTCAATAGCCAAACCGTCGGTACATTCAAGGAATTCATCACCGCTTCATACATGGGGACTTCTCCTTTATATTCACCACTCAGGTTTGTTGGCTCATATTCACCGAAGCTCATTTTTTCATCCTTTAAAGGGTCAGTGATATCATATCCCTCTTCAACTGCTGGCGTGTAAACGACAAGCGGTTTAATGGATGAACCAGGAGACCTTGTCAGTTGGGTTGCCCGGTTATATCCCATGAATTGATGTTCACCTCTCCCGCCGACAAGTGCTTTTATGCCGCCCGTTTCAGGATCAAGAAGGACAGACCCGCTTTGAACCAGTTCCTCTGTACTCGTTCCAACCGGAAAATTGGCTGCATTCTCATACACGGTTTCTGTAGCCTGCTGCATGGATTGGTCCAGAGCCGTGTAAATTTTATACCCCTTTGAAAGCAGATCCTCAAGCTTAATTCCATATTTACTCGATGCTTCCGATAAAACATGATCGACATAATAAGGATACTTACCTCTTAATGGATCGGTTTCCTTCTCCCCCATAAGAAGTGTTACCGAATCTTTTTTTGCAGCCGCTTCTTCATCTTTCGTCAAATAACCATGTTCCTCCATTCGCGAAAGAACCAAATCACGCCGCTTCATTGCTCCGTCCAAATTCTTGTATGGATCAAGTTTGGATGGCAAGTTAATGACTCCCGCCAGCAATGCTCCCTCGGCAACGGTCAATTCAGAGACCTCTTTGGAAAAATAAATATTTGCAGCCTTTTTGATTCCCCATGCCCCATGGCCAAAATAAACTTGATTCAAATACATTTCCAGAATTTCATCTTTTGTATATTGATTTTCAACTTCCTGGGCCAGAAAAAACTCTTCTATCTTCCTCTTCAGTGTTCGATCTGATTCCAGCATCGTGATTTTCACAAGCTGCTGGGTGAGAGTGCTCCCGCCTTCAACAACGCTTCCAGCCTTCGCATTTTTAACCAAAGCCCGCATGATCCCTTGATAATCTATGCCGTGATGTTCATAAAAACGGTGATCCTCAATGGAAACCACCGCTTGTTTCATATGTTCCGGTATTTCATCTATCGGAACACCTTCGGATTTATTTGCCGTGATCGTACTGGCTAGGTTCCCATCCAGATCATAGATTCCTGTAGGTTGCTGAAGACTATTTTCAAGATGACTTATATCAGCACCCTGCCTGAAATACAATAGTGAACCGGCGCCTAAAACCACAATCGCCAATATTATAATTAGACCTACTTTCACTAACCCTTTCATTTGTACCCCCATTTTCCCATCTGCGACATGTTTCATTAAAAATATTTTACCCTTTTTGTTAAAGAAAACTCTTCGATTGAATAAAAGGCGCCCTTTTCCTGTAGCACTATACTCGTTAATCGGCATCCTTGCCGATGATATCCCTACATCTTCTGAGCATGCCAATTAACTGAAGGACCCAGATTTCATCCTACCATCTTAACTATGCTCGTATCTATCCTTTACCCGTAAAAGGCAATCTATATACCGATTGAAGGCGTGAAGCCATTTAAAAGTGGGTATAACACTTTTAATGGCTTATAACGGGGAGAGATGATAGTAATGAAAGACTTAAAACATATTGTCGTCGCTTTTGATGGAAATGAAGAGAGTAAACGTGCCGTCGAATATGGAGCAACATTGAAAAAGGCCTTTCCAAAAGCCGAGTTGACCGTAGTTCATGTCCTAAATGATAAGGTTGAACAGCGTATCATGGGTAACGCCTCGGCGCCGGGGTTCGTACCCTCTGCCGGATTTTATGTGGATCCAGTCCAGACACATCCTGTTGTTGAAGTTGATCAGCCAAGAGATCAAAAGGTAAATGACACCCCTTCCGCCGTCGAGAATAGTATTCAGAACGCAGAAAGTAATACGTTGAGATTGTTAAGTGAATATCAAGTTAAGGGAAGATTCGAACTATTGGAAGGATATGCGCCAGATAGCGTGTGTGACTTTGCAGCAAGAACCTCAGCTGATCTTATCGTTGTCGGCAATAGCGATAAAAGCGGTTTGGAAAAATTCTTCCTTGGCAGTACAAGTAGTTCCATTGCGAAAAACGCACCATGTTCGGTATTCATTGCAAAATGAAGATTAAGCGGGTTCACCCTGACTGGCTGCGAAAAAAGGGGTTCGGAATGGTCTTACCCCGAACCAAAATTTTAAAGGAAAACTTGATTATCCTTCATGTTTTTTACTTGTTTATACGGATGAAACCTCATTGCATTGAAGAAATTTGAGACACACCTGCCGAATAACTGGCTAGCCGAGACCCTGCAGGCGCTTGCGGTGAGGAGGCTTGGCAGACAGTCAGCGGAAAGGGAGCGGATTTCTGAAATCAAGTGGAACTTTTTTCATTTGTCTACAGTCTAAGGCCGGATTCTTATAGAATCCGGCCTTGTTGTTAATAGGATTTTTTCAGTATTACATTTGGAGCAGCCGAAAAATACCGGGGTGCTAATTGCTGCCCAAAACCTCATCCTGTATCAGTGCTAACTATCAGGTTCAAAATGCCTGAACCTGAACCGTTCACTCTCAGCATTTTGGCTCCTTGTGGAAGTATTTAATTTTCGATCATCGGTTAGAATATACTATTAGTTTCTCTAAATGATTAAAGAAACTGTACATGTCATCAAAACTCACTCTTTTTACCATTTAATGTAAATATCATTTTGTTTATCCAACTTCTTTACAGACCTTCAATACACCTGCCGTTAACCAAGTTAGGTGGCTAACTACGACAATTTTTCTATAGACTCACTAAGGTTTGATTTGGTATCTTTATTAAGCCTAATTTACATTGGGGAGGGAATGGACATGGATAAACATTCGATATCAGCTGAAAAAGGCGCCTACATAAGCATTGCCGCTTACATATTCTTGTCTGCTCTTAAATTGTCATTTGGTTATTTCGGTGACTCTAAAGGGCTTTGGGCTGATGGTTTAAATAATACCACCGACATCATCGCTTCCATAGCCGTTTTGATTGGTTTGAAAATTTCAAAGAGACCTCCTGATGATAATCATTCATATGGTCATTTACGGGCGGAAACAGTAGCGTCGTTGGTAGCTGCCTTCATCATGATAACAGTGGGCCTTCAGGTTGTATTCAGTGCCATTGAATCCTTCTTTCACCAAGATTCAACAACCGTTCCCAGTATGCTGACCGGTTATGTCGCTCTATTCTCTGCAATCTTCATGTATGGAATCTACCGTTATAACCTTTCTTTAAGTAAAAAAATCAACAGCTCTTCCATCTATGCCGTTGCACAGGATAATCGGTCCGACGCCCTTGTCAGTGTTGGAGCTTTCATTGGAATCATCGGTACTAAGATGGGAATCCCTTGGCTGGATGCGATAGCTGCAGCAGTCGTGGGGGTCATCATATGCAAAACGGCCTGGGATATCTTTCGTGATGCCTCCATCTCTTTAACCGATGGTTTCGACGAGCAGCTCCTGCAAAAGATCGGACAAACCATTATACTGACAGAGGGTGTTAAAGACATGAGTGAAATTAAAGCCCGGATGCATGGAAGTGAAATCCTTCTCGAAACTACCGTTCATGTCAACCCTCTTTTGACCGTCATTCAAGGTCATGATATTACAGTTAAAATCGAAGAAAATCTTTTGAAGGAATATAATATCCAGCATGTAATCGTTCACATCGAACCATATGCATTTCATAAAAAAGGTAACCGTCATTAACTGCGGATACCTTTTTTTGTTATTAATTCCTGTAATTACTGTAATAAAACTGTGTCAAAAAAAGGTATTTATTGCTTAATTGCCGAATATTTATCCAATTGACACATGTTAAAAGAACAGTAATCTGTTATCATGAAAACTATATGTAATTATTTTGATATTTTGTAATTTTATTCAAATAAAGTACTTTCTGGGTCAAAAGTAAATTCATTTTCCTACAGTATGGAGGGCAAAATGGTATCTAATCGAGAAATGACCATTCACTTTTTATCTTCTCAAAAAAACAGTATCATTTCCAAATGGAAAGATGAGTTGCTGCATTTACCGGACGGATATCTGGGGTATTTTAAAGGAGAGGTGGAAAATATTTTTAACCTGCTAATGGATCAGCTTGGAAAATCGGACGCTGAACAAGACGATGTACTGAAGGTCGTAGGGGAAAAAATTGCGGCTGATCGAGTTAGTAAGCAATTGGATATGGAAAATCTCTTTTCCACTGCAACCATCGGGAGATCCATCATCATAGAGCACATTTTGAATTCCGAAGCACCCAAAGAAGAAATATCGGATCTAATTAAACAAGTAAATGTTTACTTCGATAAACTCATTCATTATGCATTATCCCATTATACCGAATTGAAAACGATGGAACTTGAAGAACGCTATCAATTCATAAGCCCAAACCATAAAGACCGTTTGACACTCCTTGGCCAAATGACCTCAAGCTTTGTCCATGAATTCAGAAATCCACTGACTTCCATCATGGGATTCATACAATTGTTACAGGCAGAACAACCTGAGATAAAATACCTTGATATCATTTCAAAAGAATTGGATCAGCTCAATTACCGGATCACACAATTTCTTAATATTTCCAAAAAGGAAACTTCAACATCACAACCTGATCTATTTTCCATTGCTCAGCTTGTGAATGAGGTGATCGAATTTTTATATCCCAGCATTTTGGAAGTTAATGCTTCCATTACATGTAATATTGCCGAGGATGCCGTAATTTCCGGTTCCAAAGAAGAATTCCGTCAAGTTTTACTTAATATTATATTAAATGCTCTTGATGTGGTTGCAGGGATGCCTTCCCCATCCATTTACATTTCAGGCTCTGAATCACCACCCGGCATTCTTACTTTAAATATATCTAATAATGGGCCGAAGATACCTGACGACGTCCTGCCGAATATTTTTGAACCATTCATCACCACAAAAAAAAGGGGAACGGGATTGGGGTTATTCGTCTGTAAAGAAATCGTTTTAAAGCATCAAGGAACCATATCCTGTCACTCTACGGATTTCCTTACGACCTTTTCCATACAATTAAAAACTAAATAATGGATAATTATCCTTTTTTCCTTAGGCTTTTAGTGTGAAATTTTTGACTGATTGACGTCCAGTTACTTATACTAATAGGAAGGTTCCACTACTAATCGAGGTGAATGATCCTATAGATTGAAAATAAAAACCATAATAATTTCATACAAGATAGACGATACTTATTTTTCCATCTAACATTTTAATATCATTTCATTCATTATTGGTTTTGGGAGGTGACTGGGATAATTAAATCGTTCGGCACATCTGGCGATTCAAGTCCCACACTAATTGGACATATTAAGTTTTTTATTTGTCATTATTTTAATTGCTTTAACAGCCTTTTTTGTAGCTTCGGAATTTTCGATCATAAGGGTTCGTAGCTCTAGGATCGATCAATTGATTGAAGAGGGAAACAAAAAAGCCATTGCAGCAAAGAAGGTTACATCCGATCTTGATGAATACCTATCCGCGACACAGCTTGGAATTACCGTTACTGCCCTTGGATTGGGGTGGCTGGGACAACCGACCGTCCTTAAATTGGTTGGCCCCTTATTCAATGCCTTGAATATCCCTCAAGAAGTCACAAACATTCTGACATTTGTCATTTCATTTTCCCTGATAACGTTCCTGAATGTGGTTGTTGGTGAATTGGCTCCAAAGACGGTTGCCATCCAAAAGGCTGAGCAAGTGACCTTGGCAATTGCCGGCCCGCTGATTTTTTTCCATAAGATAGCCTTTCCCTTCATCTGGGCCTTGAATCATTCTTCCCGATTCGTTGTCGGATTATTTGGCTTTAAGCCAGCATCCGAAAGCGAAATAGCCCATACGGAAGAAGAATTGCGTTTCATCCTATCAGATAGCTATAAAAGCGGGGAGATTAACCAGTCGGAATTTAAATATGTAAATAACATCTTTGAATTCGATGATCGTGTTGCCAAAGAAATCATGGTTCCAAGGACAGAAATCATGACCATATCCAAGGATGAAACGGTACAGGAATTCGTCGATGTGGCCAAATTGGAAAAGTACACTCGATATCCTGTTGTCGAAGGTGATAAAGACCATGTCATCGGCTTAGTGAACTTAAAGGAAGTTTTCTCGGATCTTATTAAGAACCGGGAAATCCATATCAAAGCGATTGAAAATTACGCTCGTCCGATCATCCGGGTAATGGAAAATATACCAATTCACGATTTGCTGTTAAAAATGCAAAAAGAACGCATTCATATGGCTATTTTGATGGATGAATACGGCGGAACTTCCGGACTTGTCACAGTCGAGGATATCCTCGAGGAAATCGTTGGGGAAATTCGCGATGAATTCGATATCGATGAAGTTGCCTCAATCAGGAAAATTAATGATGGACATTATATTTTAGACTCCAAACTTCTTGTAAAGGAAGTGAATGATCTACTTGGCATTCACTTGGAAGAAGATGATGTCGATACTATAGGCGGATGGGTCCTTACTGAAAACTATGATGTGAAGGTAGGGGACATCATGGAAAGAGACGGATTCTGCTTTAAAGTGATTGAAATGGAAGATCACGCCATTCGTTCTATTGAGGTCACAAAAAAGGTCGTACAGCTTCCTTTGGGAGAAGACCTTACCCAAGGATAATGATTAAAAACAGCCACGTAAAAGGTTATTTTACGTGGCTGTTTTTTCGATTTGTTCATTTATTGGGAAACCGTCCCACCTTTTTGACCGTTACGATTGGAGGTGTGCTCTTTTTTTTCCATAAGATATACAGCATGATAAAGATAAAGGAAAAACCAGCAGCCGGAATAAGATAAGGTTCAGTTATTACCCGGATTTGCTGCCAATTCTCGCCGAGGATCCTTCCTAAGGTCAGGAACAATATGGTCCAAGGTATGACAGCCGCAACCGTATAAAATATAAACTTCCATATGGACATCCTCGCAATTCCTGCAGGGATGGAAATAGCATGGCGAACCACCGGAATGAACCGAGCCGTAAAAACCACGCCTACGCCATAACGCTTAAACCACTCTTCAGCATTTACAATATGATTTTCTTTAATTAGAATATATTTTCCATATTTCAAGAGAAAGGGCCTGCCTCCATAATAACCAGCCCAATAGAGAAATAATTGTGCCATCGTCCCGCCGGCCACACCTGCAAGAACAGCTCCCCAAAAATTCATTTTCCCCAGGCCGACCACATAACCACCGTATCCGAGAACAAGCTCACTCGGGATGATTTCAACCATCAGCCCCAATAAAATCCCGATATATCCCATTTCCGCAAACCAATTCAATATCGTCATAATAAACTGTGATATCATGCTATCGGACTCCCCTTACCGCTAATTTCAAATTGTTTGTCCTTCTATCCTATTCAGCTCATAACGTTCTATTCAATTTTTCATATCCAGTTTCACAAGCATCACATTTAGGAATGCATAAAAAAAGACCAGCTGCTATGTACTCCGGTCTCTTTACATCAATATTCTTTTAGTTCCCCTTTTGGGGAAAATTGAAAAAAACAGCGGTGGTGAGTAAGGATGAATCATTTTGTGAAACATTAGTGAAAATCTCCTGCCGTGATTTCGTTTTTTCAATATGAATCCCGAGATCTTTATACTTGTTGATTATTTGATTATTCATGCTCACCCTCCCTTTCTGCTGTACCGTTATCCTTTAACTTCCCATTTAACGAAGTGATAAAACCTGTTTAAACAATTCGATCTAAAAAACAATCAATTGACTTGAATGGTCTGTAGTTGATGTTCATGCACTTCGTCTTTTTCAACATGTACCTGCACCTTATAGGTTCCCGCTTCTTCGAAAGATACCTTATTTAGATATGTTCCATTTCCATCTTCTTCAGCTTTGGTGAAATGACTTTCTTCACTGCCTTCCTTCCACACCTCGAAATTCACATCTGCATTTGTCAGTGGCTTCCCATTCAATTCAACTGTCGCTTCAAAGTTCGAACTGTTTCCTGCCTTTACAGGGTTACTTTGAAACTCGATAGATACATCCGTACTAGGATGAACCGATGCACCTTCACTTTCATGTTCTGGAACGACAACTTCTTTTTCAGGCATTACATGAAGGCCTTCAGCCGTTACATGGGAGACTACAATATATTTGCCTTGTTCTTCAAAAGTATGCATCACTTGATACATGCCACTTCCAGTATTCTTTGCTTCAAGCATTTCCCGTTTATCCTGTCCGGACTTTCTCACTTCAAACAGTACCTCATCAGCTTCATTCACCAATTGGCTTCCCTGTTTCACTGTCGTTTCAAGAATGACTTCTTTTCCTGGCTCCAATTTCCCTTTAATGACAATTGATGCATCCATCGATTCTGGAACAGCACTGTTCACTTCCTTATCCTCTGGCATTTCAGATTCTTGACACCCTGCCAGCATGACTAACAAAGCAGTGCACATATAAAGTTTTTTCATATGAACTTCCCTTTACTATTTATTAGACTAAAAATCTGTCCTCTTCATATTGCCCATCCTTTCCTTTTTTCTGATTTTTATACATAATTTAAGATCAAATAGTTCGCATCACGGTGACTGAAGTCAGCATGGCTACCGCGATGATCGTTAAAAATGAATATAAAAAGATTGAAGTCCCCACAACGCTCAATCCGCAAAGCAGTACACATCCATCAATGAAAAAAATAAGCAGACCTACATTGAGTCCACTCTTCCTGGAAATGATCTGTGCCAACATATCCGTTCCGCCTGTAGAGGTCCCATACCGAAGCATCAAGCCGATTCCAAGTCCAATCAACCCTCCCCCGAGAATCGCACTTACATAAATGGGAAGGTTCCATCCTGTGACGGCGTCGGAAAAAATATCGATGCATAAAGAGGAAAAAAGCAAGCCATGCAAGCTGTTCAGAAATAATTTTTTTTCAAAATACCAAGCATATATATATAATGGAATGCTGCTCAAAATCACACCCAGTCCAGTCGGAAGTCCTATATAGTAATGAAAAATCAGCCCAATCCCTATCATGCCGCCATCCAATAAATGATAAGGTATCAGAAAAAAATTGATTCCCACACCCACTAGCATGCTGCCGGCAATGATCGCCGCCATCCTTTCCATGATTTTCATGGCTGCCACCCCCTTTGATTCTTGCTTTTAAAACTTGTCTTGGTTTCTATAGAATATGTTTGTACCATCCAAAAAATAATGAACTGACCAATTTTTTATGAAACGGCATCTAGTTTTCTGAATATTCTATAATACGTTACAATAAAGTAGAGAAAACAGTCAAAAACAGCTAATTAGTAGCTCAAATTGATCCTTTACAAGCAATTTACCGGATTTAAGGTGCAGTAAGCTGTTTGACTGAATGATTAACTCTTTCTATAATGAAAGTATTTAATTAATTAGATTGAGGTGATTTGATGGGGCATTAAAGAATGTTCGTTTTGACGGACGGACGCTGCTTTGCGTAACGGATATGTGCATCCTTTTGGAAAATGGCTGCACTCCTTCAGACAGAAATTCTTCTATTTCCCGTCTACGCATCGCTAATCGGCATATACTATTATTCTCTTCATCACTAAAAGATATGGGAGTTCAAGCGGCTGCACATCTATTACCACAGGCTTTTTTGAAGTAATCCCAAAAATATTCAGCACGGCAAAAAAAATATACTTGTATATTTTAAAAATGTAGGAGGTGTACTCCTTATTCGTCTCGAAGGCGAGTTAAGGGAGACTATTTGGACATAATAAACTTGGTTCTTATTGCCATTTTAATTGCTTTAACAGCATTTTTTGTAGCTACGGAGTTTGCGATTGTTAAAGTGAGAAGCACGAGGGTCGATCAATTAATTGAAGAAGGAACGCCGAATGCTCTTTCAGCAAAGAAAGTCATATCCAACCTGGATGAATACCTCTCAACATGCCAGCTCGGAATTACCGTTACCGCTCTAGGGCTTGGGGTGCTTGGGGAACCGACAGTTGAAAAGATTTTGCATCCACTCTTGAATCAATTGAATCTCCCAAATTCAGCTTCACATGCACTCTCGGTTGCAATTGCCTTTTCTCTCATTACCTTCATGCACGTGGTTGTTGGGGAATTGGCACCAAAAACATTGGCGATTCAAAAAGCGGAGCAAGTCACTTTATTGGTTTCCAAACCTTTAATTGGTTTTAACAAAATCATGTATCCATTCATCTGGGTACTGAATGGCTCTGCAAGGACGCTTACAAGAATGCTAGGATTAAAAGCGGTTTCCGAACATGATTTGGCTCATACAGAAGAAGAGCTTCGAATCATTGTTTCCGAAAGCTACAAAAGTGGCGAAATTAACCAATCAGAGTTTAAATATGTGAATAAGATTTTTGAATTCGATGATCGGATCGCAAAAGAAATCATGGTTCCACGTACAGAAATTGCAACGGTATCCAAAGATGATACGATCCAGCAGTTTTTCACCGTAATGGCGGAAGAGAATTTTACACGATATCCTGTCATTGACGGTGATAAAGATCATGTTATCGGAATGGTCAATATCAAAGAGCTATTCACTGAAATGATAGACAAGAACAATCAGTCAGCGTCAACGATCGAGCGATATGTTCGTCCAATCATCCGTGTCATTGACAGTATCCCGATTCACGATTTACTTTTAAAAATGCAAAAGGAACGGATTCACATGGCTATCCTCATGGATGAATACGGCGGTACATCAGGTTTGGTGACCGTGGAAGATATCCTTGAAGAAATCGTTGGCGATATCCGCGATGAATTCGACCTGGATGAAGTTCCGGATGTCCGCAAATTAAAAGAAGATCACTACATCATCGATGCCAAGGTATTAGTCAGTGAAGTGAATGATTTACTTGGATTGGATATCAATGATGAAGATATTGATACGATGGGTGGATGGATCCTTACCGAGAATTATGAGGCCAAACAAGGTGATATCCTGACTTATGGTCCCTATAACTTTAGGATAAAGGAAATGGAAGAACACCATATTCGTTATATTGAAATATATAAACAAGCAAAAGTCGTAAGCGAAGTGAAAGAATTCCCGATCATATCACAAACCGAAATCGTTTCATGATAATAACCCCCGTTCCTAAAAACAATAGGAGCGGGGGTTATTTTTTTCAACTGGTACATGAAATTAAATAAATACATATTATATAAAACCTGCTTCATTTAACATTGGATGATTACATGAAGTATAGTTCTACCTTTATTGTTTCATACTATTAAAAAAGCGATACTTTTTGAAGGAGTGAGGAATCATGAAACTCATAACCATTTGCCAGCACTGCAAAGGAAAAGGTAAAACCCGTTACCTGCAATTCTTCTCCCGGGACTGCAATCATTGCAACGGTCAAGGTAAAGCGGTAAAAGATATGTCAAATTTAAGAAATCAGGCCAAAAACATCTAATACTCTTTCATATTTTGAAGTTGGTTTTGATGACACCTGCCCTCTTTAGCGTATCATAAACAATCAGGATCGAAGGTCCAAGGAAAAGCCCAAGGAAACCAAGCATCTTAAAGCCTAAATAAAGACTGACCAACGATGCCAAGGGGCTTAATCCCATATTTGCTGAATAGATTTTTGGTTCAATGGTCCTTCTTATGATGGTAATCACCAGGAATAGGATGATGAGGCCAATACCAAGATGATGATTTCCTTGAGCCCAAACGATCGCTGCCCAAGGAACCAGTACAGATCCCGTCCCCAAGATAGGAAGAATGTCCACAACCACTATTAACACTGCCAATGGAATCATATACTTCACATTTAACAACCATAGTCCTCCATAAGCCATGATGAACGTTATTAAACTCAACAGAATTTGCGCCTTTATGAAGCCTACGGCTGCCATACTTAAATCTTGATAAACTAGCGAAATCTTTTGATAGGTGGATGTCTTTAAATAAAGGATCGCCTTTTTTCTTAATTTAGGCAAATCAAGACTGAATAAGAATAAAGCGATTAAGTAAATTAAAAAGTCAATGAAAAATCCCGGAATGAGTGTAACGAACTGAACCATATCCTGAACAAAGCCCTCTGTGAACCCCTCCAGAGCCATGACTCCCTTTTCCATCGTCTGTTCTATCGATTGAATGAGATTTGGCGGCAAAGTTTGGGAATACCGTTCCCATTGCCTAATGACTGGCAATATAGCCGTCAAATACACTTCACGTATGAAACCCGGAAATTCTTCCGAATAGACAATGACCTTCTTGATTAATACCGAAAAGGAAAAATAAGTGATGCTTATAAGCCCGCCTACATATAAAACAAACGAAATCAATACTGCCCAAAAACGATGCAGCTTTGCCGTTTCACCAATCATGCGGACCAATCCATCCAAAAGAATGGCGGTGAGCAACGCTAAAATCAACGCCCATGAATAGGGAATGACGATTAATATGACTAAAAGGAGAATCCCCCTCCAAAACCAGCGAAAAAAGACGGCGACATTCACTGAACAAACCCTCCTTGCACTTTCCTGTTCTCCTTATATTTATGAAACGGGGTCACATATATTTCGCTTATACGTTTTATTTTCTCAATAAGGGGAAAAAGGGATATAAAGAGATGGAGGGATTGACATTGGATAATAAAGATAAAGAAAAGTATCTTGAAGAGCGTAATGATAAATCCAAGGCCTTCAAGAAAAATCAGGAAAAACAGCTGGAACGTGATCAAGTGGTCATGCCCATTGATGATTTACCAATTGATGAAATTAAATATGAACATCAAGAAGAACGAAATAAAAAAGAAACAAAGCACCGCTCCACCAGCGAAAAGTTTTAAACAAAAACCAGCCACTTTTGAGGCTGGTTTTTGTTTGCAGGATATAATTGCATTCAGCTCAAAGGTAAGGTGGCGTTTTTGACTTTCACCAATTCTCGGCGGCAATTTGATACTTGCTAATGGAACATTCTAACTAAATGTTATAACAAAGTGGATTGGAGAGGAAGGTACGAGACTCCTGCGGGAAAAGCGAGTCAAGGGGAGACCCCGCAGGCACAAGCCGAGGAGGCTCCCCGGACCGCCCGCGGAAAGTGAGTGCCTGGAGGGAAATCCGCGTCCAAATTATACTAGCCATAAGAAGGGGCCGGAAAACGTATCTTTCTTTAATTGATGTACCGGCAACACCTTCAACTTCTCATGTATGGTTTCTAACCAAATGTTATAACAAAGTGGATTGGAGAGGAAGGTACGAGACTCCTGCGGGGAAAGCGCGACCAAGGGAGACCCCGCAGGCACAAGCCGAGGAGGCTCCCCGGACCGCCCGCGGAAAGCGAGTGCCTGGAGCGGAAATCCACGTCCAAATTATACTAGCCATAAGAAGGGGCCGGAAAACGTATCTTTCTTTAATTGATGTACCGGCAACACCTTCAACTTCTCATGTATGGTTTCTAACTAAATGTTATAACAAAGTGGATTGGAGAGGAAGGTACGAGACTCCTGCGGGGAAAGCGCGACCAAGGGAGACCCCGCAGGCACAAGCCGAGGAGGCTCCCCGGACCGCCCGCGGAAAGCGAGTGCCTGGAGCGGAAATCTACCATCCAAATGGACAAACCAATTGTGCATATGCCCCCCCCCCCCCCCGCCTTTGTTTTTTGATGATTTGGGAAGGCCGGGCTTTCCCTCAATCCATTAATATTTTTCCCTTCCCCGCTTTACTTCCAAAAATAAACATTGACTGAAATAAATGATTCTTTACAATAGACTTTTAAGAATTAAAGAATATAATGGATTGGTCGACCATTATAAAGGAGAATCATATGACGAACCCTACTCAATTATTTCATCAATATTTACAAGTATCGAGATCTTTAGTCAGCAAAATGAATGAACAAATTACAGCCCTTGAAATTTACCATAATCAGTGGACAATCCTGAATTACTTAAAGAACTGTGGCTATTCCACAATTCCCGATATTTGCAGTTACCTGGATGTAGATAGTGTTATCATCACACGTTCGGTCAACAGTATGGAACAGAATAATATGATTAAACAAGTTCCTGGTAAAGATGAACAGGAAAAACGAATCGAACTGACCCCCCGGGGCAAAGAGGTACATACAAAATGTCTTAAAATTGCAGAAAAAATCGAAGGAAAAGCCCTGGAAGGCATTACTGAAGAAGAACAGGAAGTATTTTTCCAGACTGTCCTTAAAATCCTTAATAATATAAGAAATTAAAATGGGTAGCTTATATCATTGTTGAATAAGTGTGAAGCAAGGCCTTTTCCTTACTTTCGCACCAAGCTAAAGCCATGCCTTTTTTAAAAGCCGGATTCCAGCTTCAATTTCTCTTTCGGTTAAACCACCGTACCCAATCAAAATAGTCGGATCTTTCACATTCTTTGAATGATAAACCGATGTTGGGTGGACTTTAACCCCTACACTGGCAGCCTTCTGGATGAGCTCTGCCTCACTGCTGCCGTTTTTTACTTTTAAAAGAACGTGCAATCCTGACTTTTCACCGATTATGGCTACACGATCATGGAAGCTTTCTTCAATTGCATTCAGCAGCACCTTATTCTTTTTACGATAAATCGTTCGCATTTTATTCAGATGGCGTTCCCAATGTCCATTTTTCATAAAAAGACAGAGCGTTTCCTGAATCAGTCTGGAAACGGTCTGTTTATATCCAATTAACTTATGCTGAAAGCCGCAAGCCAACTCCATGGGTAATACCATAAATCCCACCCTGATCGATGGGATGAGCGACTTTGAAAACGTGCCTAGATAGATGACCCTTCCATTTGTGTCCAACCCCTGCAAGGACGGAATCGGTTTGCCTGCATGTCGGAATTCCCCGTCATAATCATCTTCAATAATATAACCTTTTTTTTCCACTGCCCAATTCAGTAATTCCACCCGTCTAGTTATCGGCATGATCATACCGGAAGGAAATTGATGGGAAGGAGTGACATAGGCAACATTCGCTGCACTCTCTTTCAAGGAGTCCACACTCATTCCACTTTCATCCAAGGGTATGAATGCCGTATCCGCTCCCTCCAGCCTCAGTACCTCCCTTACCCGATGAAAGCCAGGGTCTTCCAACCCAAATAACTGCTCATTTCCAAGAAGTAACCGCAGCAGATGGATGAAATACTGGGTACCTGCTCCAATGATGATTTGATCAGTCCCGCAGCGGACTCCTCTCGATTGAAATAGATAGGATGAAATCTCAGCCCTGAGCCCCCATTCCCCTTGAGGGTCACCGCTCATGAACATTTCCCTTTCCTGTAGATACAACGTATTGTTCAAGCATTTTTTCCACACGGCATGCGGGAAAGAATCCACGTCCACCCGGCCATGATTGTAATCTATCTCATTTCTTTCATTTGGAGGGCCCATCGTCCCTTCTGTTACAGGCAACGGCTCATTCAATGCTGAGATCGGCTCTAAATCGGCTACATAATAACCTTTCCTCAATTGACTTTCCACATACCCTTCTGCCATCAACTGCTGATAAGCTGTATCCACTGTATTCAGGCCTATCCCTAAATGCAAGGCCAGCTTACGTTTAGAAGGCAGTTTCATTCCGGCCTTTATTTGCCCATTTTGGATTTCCTTTATAAAGTATTTATACAATTGGACATATAAAGCTTCTTTATTCGTTTTATCTAAGGTTAGAGTGATTTCAAACATTTGGTCCTCCTTCAATCTGGTTCCATATATTATATCAGCATTGGTCCTTATTGAAGAACCAGAATATTTTTATAATGAAGATATCAATCAAGAGGAGGATACTATGGAGCATATCGAATTGTTCGGGAAACACGTGATACTCGCCCCGATTATGGAACATCATATCGAACCGCTTTATGCCGCTTCCCTGCCATCTGAAATATGGGAATGGAGCGCAACCAAAATTTTGTCATATGAAGAGGCGATTTCCTATGTAAAGGAAGGCATTCGAGCAAGGGAACAGGAACTTCATCATCCATTTGTCGTTATCGATCAAACTGATGATTCGATAGTTGGCAGCACAAGCTTAAGAAATATTCAATTTCATAATCAATCCCTGGAAATCGGCGCGACTTGGTATCATCCCGACAAATGGCGGACAGCTATTAACACAGAATGTAAGTACTTGCTACTGCAGCATGCTTTTGAAAAGTGGCAAATGAAACGGGTTGAATTCAGGACGGACGAATGCAACAAAAGATCGCGTGCAGCAATAACCAGGCTCGGTGCCCTTGAAGAAGGCATTTTGAGAATGGAGAAAAAACTGCAAGATGGAAGGATCAGGAACACGGTGGTCTACAGTATTCTCGAGCATGAATGGCCCAGTGTGAAAAGGAATTTGGAAGCCTTTTTGAAAAGGTGAAGATGAGAAAAAGAGTGCCGTTGTTATGCACTCTTTTTCTCTTGCTGCTATTTTTCATTTGAGTCTTCATGAATTTTCGATAAAGAATCCTTTTGTCTTTTCGTTGATCGAATGAATACGAAAACGCCAATCGCAAATAAAAACGGCATTAGTAAAGCAAAAAGAAGATAAATCATATCACCAAAGAACAAGTTCATTCCCCCTAAGCAATGCGACGCGCACTTTTGTCTGTTAAGCTTTTCCTTCAAACTTGGATGATCATTGCTTAGTCTAAACTTTGTGACAAGCGAATCATATCCTGGCACTTAATCCCATTTTCATAAATGGCCTCGGAATAGTTTCTATTAAAAAAATCCCGATCGACCCCAGTTATTCTAAATCCGCACTTTTGATAAAGGGCAAGTTGCCCTATCCCCGAATTTCCCGTTCCGATTTCAATCGTTTTATATCCCTGTTCCCTTGCATGGCCTATCGCGTGTTCAATCAATTGCCTGCCGATACCTCTTCCATGGTACTGTTCATCGACCGCGATGTTCATTATCTCTATCAGTTCCGGGCCTTTTTGCAGTAAAACACAGACGCCGATCATTCGCTTATCACTCACGGCAACAAAGGACGTTCCGTTCCCCAAGTATTCCTCGACCAATTCCGTTGAAGGATCTGCCAAAAGCAATAAATGCATCGGGGGTGGCTCATCCAAGAATAATTTTCTAATTTCCATCAGCATTCAAATCCTTCTCAGTTTAGTTCTTCTACAAGCAGTTCAACCAATTCCGATGCAGGAAGTTCCCTGCTCAACTTATATCCCTTTCCTGCCCACAAAGCCATCAATTCAGGATTGTTCTTTTGTCCGGCCGCTTTTCGCATTTGTTTTGTCATGTGATGGACATAAGGATAGGCGACCGGTGCAACACTATCATATTCCGTTAAAAAGTGATTCACCAACCCGCGTGCCCTCCGGCCGCTGAAGGCTCGGGTAACAGAAGTCTTAGTAAATCGGGGATTTCCCAGCGCCGCCTTATGGACCGGACTTGCCCCGCTTTCGGGACAGCGAAGGAAAGCCGTTCCCAATTGCGCCGATGTTGCTCCCGCTTCGAGCACAGCCGCGATATCCTTTCCATACATCAGTCCGCCCGCCGCAATGATCGGTAAGTTCAGCTCAGCTTTTATCATCCGAATCAATACTAAAAGACCGTAATCATCTTCTGTGCGGTTATCAAAGCTGGCCCGGTGACCCCCTGCTTCAATCCCCTGAACACATAGAACGTCGGCGCCTGCTCCCGCCGCCTTTTTTGCTTCCTGAAGGTTGGTTACTGTCACGGCTATAAGGGAACCGACATCTTGGAGCTCCCTTATTACATCTTCCGTTGGACATCCAAACGTAAAACTGACGATTGCGACCGCAGCCTCCTTCAATACATGTAGTTTATTCCCCCAATCATCGTCATCACTATCAGCCTTTCCAATCTCAGCCCCAACGCTCTCGGCCTCTTTTTCAATCTTTTCACGATAGGCAGATAATATATTTTCATCCACGACCTCGTTGCCTGGCACAAATACATTCACGCCAAAAGGGCGCTCAGTCAAATGGCGGGTCTGCTCTATCTCGTCCTTCAGCTCTTCGGCAGTCTTATAGCCAGCTGCAAGAAAGCCTAACCCTCCTGCATTGGATACTGAAGCCGCAAGTTTAGGAGTGGAAGCTCCTCCTGCCATAGGTGCTTGGATGATTGGATATCTCATTAACTCTTTCAACATTCCATACAACTCCTTTTGATTTTCCTTCATGCCCTTATCATTTTTACGTTTTCTTGGTATAATGATTATCTGTAAGAGAAAAGTGTCTAAATGATCACCCTTTATATCTTGCAAATATAAAACATAGGTGGTAAAGAAAAAATGGAAACAAAACCATATAGAGTATTACTTTATTATTTGTATGTACCAATCGAGAATCATGAAGAATTCGCAGCCGAACATCTTGCGGCATGTAAAGCCCTTGAATTGAAAGGCCGTATCTTGGTGGCTTCAGAAGGTATCAACGGAACAGTTTCAGGTACGATCGAACAAACCGACAAATATATGGACATGATGAAAAGCGATCCCCGCTTTGCCGATATCGTGTTTAAAATAGATGAAGCTGACGGCCATGCTTTCAAAAAAATGCATGTTCGTCCACGCAATGAACTTGTAACGCTTCGCTTGGAAGAAGACATCAACCCGAACCGTACGACAGGCAAATACTTGAGCCCGAAGGAGTTCTTCGAGCAAATGCAAGATGAAAATACCGTCGTCCTTGATGCCAGAAATGACTATGAATTTGATTTAGGACATTTCAGGGGCGCAATCAAGCCGGAAATCACGAATTTCCGTGAACTTCCTGAATGGGTCCGGGAAAATAAACAAATGTTCGAAGGCAAAAAAATCCTAACGTATTGCACCGGCGGTATCCGCTGTGAGAAATTCTCCGGCTGGCTTGTCGAAGAAGGCTTTGAAGATGTAAGCCAGCTGCATGGCGGCATCGCAACATACGGGAAGGACCCCGAAGTCCAAGGTGAGCTATGGGATGGCCAAATGTATGTTTTCGATGAAAGGATTGCTGTACCTATCAACCAAAAGGAACATGTCATTGTCGGACGCGATATTTATTCCGGTGAACCTTGTGAACGCTATGTCAATTGCGCTAACCCTGAATGCAACAAGAAAATCCTTTGCAGCGAAGAGAACGAACACAAACATATGCGCAGCTGTACTCATGAATGCCGAGTACATCCGCGTAACCGCTATGTAGTCGAGCATAACCTTTCTGAAGAAGAAGTGGCTAAGAGATTACAACTAATCGAAGAAACCATTACGGCAAAATGATTTTAGCAAACCCGAATCAGTGGACAAGATCCCTATTCGGGTTTTTTATCGATTCAAACCAAATCTTATTTCCCTATATTAAATCTATGCCTTGGACTTCATCCCACTGCAAGAATTAACTATGATCTTTTAATACCATCTGCTTCTACTGCAATATTACTTACATTCTTACTTCTATATCACAATAGAAAAAACCTTCTTAAATCGTAAAAAGAAATAAAATCATTAGCGGTCAGCAGGTTTACCTTCAATGAAAAGAGCGATTCCTCTTTAGAAGAATCGCTCCAACTTACAGTTCCTAAAATAACGTTACAGTTGTTTTCAGAAATCCGCTCCCTTTCCGCCGACTGTCTGCCAAGCCTAATCAAAGCATGCACCTGTGGGGTCTCGGCTAGCCAGTTTATCGGCAGAAGTGTCTCAAATTTCTTCAAACTAGTTATGGTTTCATAAAACAGTAAAAACCAAATAGTTTATCCTGATATTATAATCAATGTTCGGGATAGGCCATTCTTACCCCCTTTTGCCGACATACTGAAGCGATTCCTCTTTAAAGGAATCGCTCTTAATTCATGTTATTTTGCCTCTGCACTTACAACAATCCCGCAAACTTGTCTATCACCTGCATCACCAGTTTTCAAAGTATCTGCATCCGGTCCTTTTTCTCCATTGGCTTCATAACGGTCAGGAATATTGGCAAAGTTGTCTGGATTCGCATGGACGATTACAGCCAGCTCCTCTTTCTTCAGTTGGTCTATTGTCATGTTATCCAATGTTGCCGAATATTTGGCTGTCCCATCTTCTTTTACATATAAAGGAGGCATATCCCCTGCATGTTTGGAGTGCGTTTCATCAGTTGGATTGAAGTGTCCTCCCGCTGTAGTGAAAGGGCCATCCTTGGCATCCGCCTCACATACTGCGTTTTCGTGAACATGGAATCCATGATAGCCTGGCTCAAGGCCTTCCAAAGCGGTCTCGATCACTACAGAATTCTCTTCAGAGGTAAAGTTCACCGTTCCAAGTGTTTTTCCTTCTACATCTTTAACTTCCGCTTTCACCTGCGGATCGACCTCTGTATCTGTTCCTTGTCCCACTGCATTCAAGTCCTCGGCATTTTTGTCCGCCTGATTTGAATCATCCGCTGAATTGCATCCATACAGCAAAAAGGCAGCACACATTGGGAGCACAAGTTTTTGTTTATAGTTCATGATAAAATTCCCTCACTCTCTTTTATGTATCTTCCTCTTATTACTTTCCACTATTATGGAAGAATAAACAGAAAACGGGATAAATAGGAAAATAGATTACACTAGTGAGAGTGAGCACCTTACTAAATTCACAGACAAGGATTTACAATATAGCTTAAAGGGCTCACATTTTTACAAAGTGATGACCCCGAAAGCAATGGCTGCGATCGTCATGATGATGGTTGTCCCAAACGCCCATTTAAACAGGAATTTTTGGTGATCCCCAAAATCCACGCCTACAAGGCCAATCAATATGAATGTTGCAGGCACCAATGGCGATAATGGGAACCCTACGGTCGAATGACCTAATAAAGCCGCCCTTCCGATTTCTACAGGGGCAATGCCGAAGTTCGCTGCCGTTTCACTTATTATTGGTAGAATGCCAAAATAATAGGCATCAGGTGAAAAAATGAACCCCATCGGTATGCTCGTCAACGCTACCACCAGTGGCAAATGTGCACCGAGCCACTCCGGAATGACGGTTACGATTGAAGCAGCCATCGAGTCCATCATCTTTGTTTCTGTGAATACACCCGTAAAAATCCCGGCGGCGAAAATGAGTGTACAGATCATCACGAAACTATTGGCATGACTTAAAATCCTTTCCTGCTGTTCTGTTGGGTTAGGGAAGTTAACGAATAGTGCAATCGCAAAAGCGGAGGCAAATAAGATTTGGATCGGCAGCACTTCCATCACCAGCAAAACCATCAGTAAAATCGTCAAGAACCAATTAAACCAAAAAAGCCTGGATGTTCCTTTAGGTGCGGTTTCAACAGCTGCAGCCTGTTCGCCCATACCAGGTGGCATGTTCGTCTCCATGGAACTGACTCCTAATCTCTCCCTTTCCTTCTTGCCAAGTACATATGCCGAAAAAAGCGTCCATAAAAGACCGCAAATCATGACCGGAATGAGAGGAATGAATAACTCCGATACTTCAACCTGAAGGCTCGCTGCCGCCCTTACCAAAGGACCTCCCCATGGAATCATATTCATGACGCCAGCGGCCAAACCAACGACACAGGCCAATACGAGCCTGTTCATCCCTAATTTGATATAAAGCGGCAACATGGCCGAAACAGTGATCATGAATGTGGAAGAACCGTCTCCGTCCAAACCTACCAACATGGTTATAATGGCGGTTGCCATGACAACCTTTAGCGGATCTCCTTTTACAAAACTCAGTATTTTAGCGATCATGGGCTCGAATAACCCGACGTCAATCATTAAACCAAAATACAGAATAGCAAAAACGATCATGACTGCGGTCGGTGTCACCTTTAAAATACCCGCAACCATCATATCTCCCATTTCCGAGGCAAACCCACCAATCAAACCAAAAGCTATCGCCGTGAAGATAAAAGCGACAACCACTGATAAACGCTTCGTGATGACCAAGACCAGAAACGTTAAAATCATGCAAAATCCTAAAATCGTCAACATGTTAAAACTCCTTTAATTGTAAAAATGAATACATTTTTCTTTATCTTACTTTTCTGAAAAATCAATATTTTCACATTATACCATTTGCACATTCATTAAAAAACCAGTTAAACAAATTCGTTTAATAAATTAGTTAAATTCTGTATACTATTATTTAGGAACCCGAAGTTTTTTTCGGAGGAAAGAAGTGTTGTATGTAAAATGAATGCTCACAAAATAGCAAAACGGAATCTTTTAATCATGTGGTTCGCCAATTTCTTCATAGGCGGGAGCATGACGATGGTTCTCCCATTCATATCTTTATACATTGGTACATTCGGAGATTATTCGACTCAATATATCCAGCATTGGTCCGGATGGACATTTGGAATCACTTTTGTGACTGCCTTTTTATTTTCTCCCATTTGGGGACGAATTGGTGACAGGTATGGCAGAAAGAAAATCTTGATTGCCTGTGCCTTTGGGATGGGTCTGTCCATTTTCCTGATGGGATTCGTTGAAAATGTTTGGCAGCTATTCGTCCTAAGGATGTTCACGGGAATATTCACTGGCTTCATTTCCATGTCCCAGGCCTTCATTTCAACGCAGACTCCCAAAGAAATTGCCGGACGTGTACTGGGAACCTTGCAAACGGGAAATATAACCGGATCCCTTTTCGGACCATTGCTTGGCGGCCTGCTCGCAGACACACTCGGCTATTCAACCGCCTTTAAATTCACCTCCATCACCATTTTCATCTCTGGACTTCTTGTTTTTGCAACCAAGGAGTACCGAATGGAGCGGCAGAAGGGAACGAAGTCGAGCTATACAAGCAGGGAGGTTCTCTCGCATATCTTTAGAAATCCCATCCTGGTGAATGTCATGCTCATCTCGACGCTCGTTCAAGTTGCCCACTTCAGCATCCAGCCCATTCTTTCTTTATACGTTGGTGAGCTGCATGGAACTTCCAACCTTGGTTTTTATTCAGGAATCGCCTTTTCTGCAGCAGGCCTGGGGAATTTATTGATGGCGCGTCACTGGGGCAAGATAGGTGATCGGCATGGACATGTGAAGATTCTTGTGCTGCTTCTTTTTCTGACAGCTCTTGTCTACTTGCCTGGTGCCTTCATCAATCATTTTTGGCAGCTTGTCTTTGTACGTTTCATACTGGGCATGGCAATAGGCGGCATCATCCCTGTAAGGATTGCCTACATTCGCCAAGAAGCGCCTGTCGCAATGCAGGGGGAAGTACTTGGGTACAATACGAGCCTGCGCTTTTTAGGCAATATCATCGGACCCGCAATGGGCGGAATGGTTGCTGGTTTCTACGGATTCTCCGCCGTTTTCATCACGACCAGCACGTTACTCCTAATAGCTGGACTTGTCCTCTATTTCGCGATGCACCGTAATCCGGAGTTGGCCAGATCACATTAATTACATTTTTGGCAAGAAAGCCTGCTTACATCTGGAAGCAGGCTTTCCCATGTTTATTTCTCATACAGCTGTAGTGCTGGATACTTCTGGAACTGGATTTCGTTTCGGTCGTATTCCGATACAGGCAGTGAGGCCAAAAATGAACAAGAAACCAGCTGCTTCACATGGTTTCCCAAGTTATAGCGTCAAAAGGGGAAGGTTGGCCGCAGCCATAAACACTTCATAACATCAAATTTTATGTTAAGATTATTTTAGGCAAATTTTATGAAAGTAAAAGACGCAAAGCCACGGGCCTAACACAACATCTTAGTTGTCATGGCAGCCGGGTTGCCAAGATTTTTCTTGAATGGATCACTTTATTATTAATTTCTTGCCCCTTTTTAATTTGCCTAAAATTAAAAATAGGAGGGTTATATATGTTTTTTCCTACCATTTATACAGCTACTACGGATGAGAGACACATAGTTAAAGATAAAAATACTTGTGCATGCGGCACAAGGTATAATGTATTCGCAATGTTGACCAGAAGCGACCTTCGAAAGATCAGGTTTAAGCATTATAAAGAAGTGACATGCCCTAAATGTAAATCCAGTATCATTGATAAGGAATAGCCTCTTGACACCGTGATGAGGGTTCCTACTCCAAGAACTTTGATAGAGCTGGCCTTTTCACCCTCACCACTTCCATGTATGTTGAAAAGGGAAGTTATTGTCCCGGTAACCATAGCCATCTTCCTCATGCCAAGTGACTCCTCTTCCAGTTTCAAAACTGCAATCCGGTATGGCCTGTAGATCAATCAATGTCGCATATTCGACCATTTTAGCTTTATCTTCAATTTCTCTTCAAACTTTTATCTAACTGTCCTTTACATCTTTTCCGGAATTTCACCATGGTGAATGGGAAAAGAATCAGGAAAATGCTAATGATCATCCCCTCTCAAAACGTTTGCCACAAATCCCCATGAAAATTCCAATTGAAATGATTCAACATCCAATGTTTCTTGGATTATAACGAATTTCAATAAATTTCTTGCAGTAGCCTTAAATGACTCTTAAGCAAAAGCAATTCAGAAAACCTTTGGAAATTTTTTAACCCTTTCTTGATGCCCATCGTCATTTCTTGAAAATTCCCCCTTTAGGCCTTTTACCTTCATTCGCCTATGATAAGAAATGAATAGCCCTCGATTTGTCGTTTATATTATCCATATAGATAGAAAGAAGGACTCATGCTATAATTTAGTGCGTTAAAAAAGAAATGAACACACATATATAAAAGAAAGAAGGAGTGTTTCATTGAATACATCTGCATACAAACAGGAATGGTTCGGCAACGTTAGAGGAGATGTTCTATCCGGAATTGTCGTTGCCTTGGCATTGATTCCTGAGGCGATTGCCTTTTCGATCATTGCCGGCGTTGACCCAATGGTTGGTCTATATGCCTCATTCTGCATTGCCATCGTCATCTCTTTGGTCGGCGGAAGGCCGGGAATGATATCGGCTGCCACTGGTGCAATGGCACTCGTCATGGTCGATCTTGTAAAAGATCATGGCTTGAACTATTTACTTGCTGCGACAATATTGACTGGTTTCCTGCAAATTTTGCTAGGGGTCTTAAAAATCGGTAAATTAATGAAGTTCATTCCGAAGCCGGTCATGACTGGTTTTGTGAATTCTTTAGCCATCTTGATTTTCACGGCACAGCTCACCCACTTCGTTGGCGAAACATGGATCATGTATGTCATGACAGCCGTTTCATTAGCTATCATTTATCTTTTTCCGCGAATCACGAAAGTCATACCTTCACCACTTGTCGCCATCATATTCATGACGATCGTTGCAGTTACCACGGGAGCTACGGTACGTACGGTTGGGGATATGGGGCAATTGACCGAAGCGCTCCCGATGTTCATGCTTCCAGACATCCCTTTGACTTTCGAAACTTTGGCGATCATTTTCCCTTATTCCATAGCCCTGGCGTTTGTAGGGCTGCTTGAATCGTTATTGACCGCTCAAATAGTCGATGAAATGACTGACACGGACAGTAATAAAAATAAGGAAGCCAAAGGCCAGGGAATTTCGAATATCATCGCCGGATGTTTCGGCGGCATGGCAGGATGCGCGATGATCGGCCAATCCGGCATCAACATCAAATCGGGTGGAAGGGGCCGGCTCTCCACTTTTGTAGCAGGCGCATTCCTTATGGTATTAATCGTGGTATTGAATGATGTCCTTATTAAAATACCGATGGCTGCACTTGTCGCAGTCATGATCATGGTTTCAATCGGGACCTTTGACTGGTCTTCCCTAAAGAGGCTCACTAAAGCTCCAAAGTCGGATGCAGCCGTGATGATCGTGACGGTCCTCATTGTCCTTTATACACATGACTTATCAAAAGGGGTATTTGCCGGAGTGCTCTTGAGCATGATTTTCTTCTCGGCTAAAATTTCTAAAGTGGCTGTGGAGAAAACGGAAGACATCCAGGCTAAGAAAACCACTTATCGTATCAGCGGGCAAATATTTTTCGCTTCTGTCCAGGACTTTGTTTCGAAGTTCGACTTCAAGGAGAAAGCGGATGCAATCGTCATCGACTTCTCCCGCTCCAAAATCTGGGATGCTTCAGCAGTCGGTGCTGTCGATACGGTTGTCCTTAAATATCAGCTTTTGGGAATACCAGTCCAAGTGGAAGGACTCGATGAAGAAAGTTCGTTATTGCTTGAAAAACTCGCCACCTCAGAAAGTAAAATATCTTGAAGAAGTAAAATTCTGCTGAATATAATCTTTTCAAACCGACAAAATAGATAACATGAATCATTTCCTTTTGAAAGGAGCGAAAAGCATGACACCCGAGCAGGATTATACGGCAGCAAATCTGTCACCGGATTTATTGAATGAACTGAAAAGCTTTGAAAGCAGACTTGGCGAGGAAGCCAATAAAGAATTGATTGTCATCGCCTATGAAAAAGAAAAGGAATCTTTGAATTAAACAAAAAAGACTCAAACTGAACTGCACCCCAATTGTTAGACACCATCTAACAATTGGAGGTGCTATTTTTTATGACAAAATATTCATTAGAGTTGAAATTAAAAGCTGTCCT